>JBEANU010000276.1:0-14586 GCA_041165265.1 Bacteroidota bacterium
TTCATACCATAATGTGTAACCATACTGTACGACATTTTTGTGATATGCTGTAAATCTGATTGTGCGCCTGTGCTAATTTTATTGAACACAATATCTTCGGCAGCTCTGCCACCTAATGTCATACACATGGTATCAGTAAGTTGTTCAATAGTATATAAATATTGTTCTTTAGGTAAATATTGTGCATAGCCTAATGCTGCCACACCACGTGGCACAATGGTTACTTTTACTAAAGGGTCAGCATGTTCTAAAAACCAACCGCATACTGCATGCCCAGCTTCATGATAAGCTACAATCTTTTTTTCTTCGGGCGAAATTATTTTATTTTTCTTTTCCAATCCACCAATAGTTCTATCAATGGCATCCTGAAAATCTTTCATTTCAATTTTTTCTTTTCCTTTACGGGCAGCAATTAAAGCAGCTTCATTACATACGTTTGCAATTTCAGCACCGGCAAATCCTGGTGTTTGGGTAGCTAATTTATGAGCATCTACCTCATCCACTAATGGTTTAGTTTTTAAGTGAACTTTAAAAATGGCTTCCCGTCCTTTTACATCAGGTTTATCTACACTAATTTGTCTATCAAATCGGCCTGGTCGCATCAATGCTGAATCTAACACATCAGGGCGGTTGGTGGCTGCTAATAATATTACTGCTACATCGGTTCCAAACCCATCCATTTCTACCAATAATTGATTCAAGGTATTTTCCCGTTCATCATTATTTTGCATCATGCCTTTGCCCCTTGATCTACCAATGGCATCAATTTCATCAATAAAAATAATACAAGGCGATTTTTCTTTGGCTTGATTAAATAAATCACGAACACGTGATGCACCAACGCCTACAAACATTTCAACAAAATCAGAACCACTGATTGAAAAAAACGGAACTTGCGCTTCGCCAGCAACTGCTTTTGCTAATAATGTTTTGCCTGTGCCCGGCGGCCCTATTAGTAAAGCACCTTTAGGTATTTTACCACCCAATTTGGTATATTTTTTTGGATTTTTTAAGAAGTCAACAATTTCTTTAATTTCTTCTTTTGCTTCATCTAATCCTGCTACATCATCAAATGTAATTTTTACTTTATCATCTTTATCAAACAGTTTTGCTTTGCTGCGGCCAATATTAAATATACTTCCGGGGCCGCCGCCAGCGCCTAATCCGCCACTTTTTCTGAAAAACATAGTAAATATCAATACTAAAAACATTAAGCCCAAACCCCAGTTGGCTAGGTTTTCAGCTAAGCCAGTTTTGCTATTATATTCAGGTTTTATAAGTTCATTTTCAGGCCAAGTTTTGGTGGCTTCAGTTAAGGTTCGTTCAAATACTTCAGGCGTACCAATATTATCTAAAATGTAATGTGGGCCTAAGTTTTCAGTACCATATTGATTGATGACAATATCTTTATAAATAGATTTTTTTAAAGAATCTTTTTTGATAAAAATTTGTGCTACCTCTTTATTTACGATTACAATTTTTTCAACATCATGCGTAGGTAACACTTTTTTTATAAAATGATCCACCGTAATTTCTTTTGATTTTGAAGCGTTGCTAAATATACCCAATGATATTAATCCTAATACCAATAAGCCATACACCCAATATATATTGAATTTAAAACCACCTTTTGGTTTTTTTCCTAATGGGTCAAAATCAGATTTTTCAGGTTTTGAAAGATTGGGTTGTTGTGGTTTTTCAGTTTGTTTATCAGTAGTGTTCGTTCCCTCGTTTGCCATTTAATGTATTGGTTGTATGTTTGAAAAAAGATTAACGTATTTGTTTTTAAAAAGTTTGCTTATCGGCATCGCTCCATAAATCTTCCAATTTATAGTAATCACGAATAGATGGATTGAAAACATGTAACACAATATTTACAAAATCAACAATTACCCATTCCATGTTTTCTTTGCCTTCAACATGCCATGCTTTTTCTTTCATTTTTTTTTGAACTTGTTCTTCAGCATGGTCAGCAATTGCTTTTACTTGGGTTGATGCTTCGCCGGTGCAAATAATAAAATAATCAGCTACCGAATCTTCAATAGTTCGTAAATCAAGGCTTACAATATTTACACCTTTTCTATCTAATATAGCATCAATAATGGTTGAATGCAGCAGTTCTAAAGTTTCATTGGTGTTTGCAATGGATACTTTTTTACGACGCTTTGGTGCCACTTTTTGTACCGTTGATTTTCGGGGTGTTGTTTTTTTACGAGTTGTAGTGCTTGTGGTTTTTTTTACCGCAGTTTTAGTAGCCGTTTTTTTTGTGGTAACGGTAGCTTTTTTTGAAGCCGCTTTTGTAACAATTTTAGTAGCCAATTAATTTAAAGTTTTATTGAATAAATTAGAATATTTTTAGCCCGTAAAACTAACTAAAAATATCTATACTATTTTTGAATGCTTAACCATCATCATATTAATAACAAAATAATTTGGTTAACTGAAACCGATAGCACCAACCATTATGCCACAGCATTATTAAATGATAATCCTGCCAATGAAACTGCCATTGTGGCTGCGTATCAAACCAAAGGCAAAGGTCAACGTGAAAATAAATGGGAAAGTGATGATGGTAAAAATATTTTAATGAGCTGGATTTGTTATCCTGTTTTAATTAAAGCAGATGAACTTTTTTATTTGAATAAGGTGATAACAATGGCTTTAATTCAGTTTTTAAAACATCAATTTAATATTGATGCTAAAATTAAATGGCCTAATGATATTTATGTGGGTGATAAAAAAATAGCTGGTATTTTAATTGAAAATGCTATTCAAGGGCAATTTATTAAACATGCTATTATTGGCATTGGTTTAAATATCAATCAGGAACATTTTAGTGATGTAATCAGCCATAAAACTACATCTACTAAAATCATTACAAATAAAAATTTTGTAGTAAATGAAGTTATTATTCATTTATTGCATCAATTACATGATTCGTTGGAGTGGCTTACTACTAAGCGTTTTCAATCGCTTACTGATTTTTATATGAAACATTTATATCGCCTAAACGAAGAGCATTATTTTAAATTAAATTTTGAAAAAGTAATTGGTACAATTGTAGGCGTTAATAAACAAGGTAAATTGATAGTGTTGATGAATGGCGAATTTAAAACCTTTGGTAATAAAGAAATTGAATATGTAATACCAAAGTAAAAAATATTGAACAATATAGCACTTTAGTTTGATGAATAAAAACAGTATAAACCTTTGTTGATGCACATTACAGCTATGCTAAATTAACTTTAATCTACTTTTTATTAGCTATTTTTTTTGTATTAAATAAGTTGTTTTTTTAGAAAATTACGTGATTTATCGTATTTAAAATGGCTTTTATTGATACTACTTTTACATCATCAAATAACAAAAAACAAACACAATAAAAAAAAACAGACAAACAAAAATTAAAACCAAGTATTTAAACAAAAAAACAAATTACACAAAACACAAAAACACACAACATGAGACATTTATTATCCAAACCCAAAAATCTTGATCAATTTAAGCAGAACATGCTTTTAAAATCAGCCACCACGTTATTAATTTTTAGCATCGCAATATTTTGCGGAACATATAGTTAGCTAATTTTTACATATCGTAATCAATCAAAAAAATAAAATGCCTTTTAATAAGGCAACAAAAAACAAAGCCCCGTAAGGCTATAAATCACAAAGCCTAATCCTGTAAGATTAGCAAACCAAAAAACCGAAACCCCGTAAGGTTTCAACCATCAATCAAAAGCCTAATCCCGTAAGGTTAGCAACTGAAAGCCCCGTAAGGCTTCCACCACAAAAAAGCCCTGCCCCGTAAGACAGGCAACAACAAAAATCCTATCCCGTAAGATGGGTAACAGTAAAGCCCCGTAAGGTTTTACACAACGCAACAAAAGCCTGACCCCGTAAGGTTAGCAACAGAATTTCACAGCCCCGTAAGGCTTTGAAAAAAAATCGAGTAAAATAGTACGCTGTAGGTATTGTTTAAAAACTATGCTTAATATTTAGGCAGTTCAGTATCATCTGTTAGTCGTACAACTGAAATCCCGTAAGGTTTCAAATTGTTATCATCTATTGAAGATGAAACAGCCGAAATCCTGTAAGGTTTCAAACTTAAGTGCCCCGTAAGGCACAAAGCAAGCTTCACCCAATTTGCAATATGCATCACTGGTGAAGCTTTCTTTTTTTATTTAAATGAAAGATGGATAAAAGATATAAATTTATGCTACACCACCAGCACGTTCAATATTCATTTGATTGCGCTTTAAAGGATTGGCGGTCATTTCAACGTAATTATTTCGATGCTGCACAATATCAATAGCTGCAAACACAGCACTTCTAAAACTGCTTTCGTCGGCTAAATTTTTACCAGCAATATCAAATGCGGTTCCGTGGTCAGGCGATGTTCTTACAGCGCTTAATCCTGCTGAATAATTTACGCCACTATCAAATGCTAATGTTTTAAAAGGAATCAAACCTTGATCATGATACAAAGCCAATACGGCATCAAAGTGTTTGTATTGTGCATTGCCAAAAAATCCATCGCTGCTATAAGGGCCAAAAACCATTATTTTTTTTTCTTTTAGTTTTTGAATAGCTGGTGTGATTATATTTTTTTCTTCCTGCCCAATAGTTCCGCCTTCGCCAGCATGTGGGTTAAGCCCAAGCACTGCTATTTTAGGTGATTCAATTCCAAAATCAGTACGTAATGATTTGGCTAATAATTCAATTTTGCGTTGTAATCCATCGGTTGAAATATTTTTACTTACATCAGTTATTGGAATATGCACGGTGGCTAATCCTACCCGTAAATCATCACTTACCATCATCATTAAAGCATCACCATTGCCAAATAGTTTGGCTAAATAATCAGTATGCCCATGGTAAGGAAAATCGGTGCTTTGAACATTTTTTTTGCTGATAGGTGCAGTTACTATGGCGTCAATTTTTTTTGCTTGTAAATCTTTACAAACGGCTTCAAACGATTTGATAGCGTACTTACCAGTAACGGGCAATTCTTTACCGGGGTCAATTTGTATATCCTCGGTCCAAACTTCAATAATATTTATTTGTTTGGCAATTGTTTTATCAATTGATGAAATGGTGGTGAACGCTAACCCTTCAATTTGTAGATGTTTGCGCCACCAAGCTAATGATTTTTGCGATGCATAAATAATGGGCGTACACCTATTTAGCATGGCATTATCACCAAAAGTTTTAACTACAACTTCGGGCCCAATGCCATTTAAATCGCCTATTGAAATTCCTATTTTTATCAAGGTAATATATTTTTAATACTGCAAAGATGCATGAATAATTGAAACACTGATTAAAAAAATTATCGGGGCAATGAAGTATTAAATTTGTACTTTTGACTCTATCATGGCAGATAAAGCATTTATAACACCAAATGTTCTAAAATGGGCAAGAGAATCGGCAAGAATGACCGAAGAAATTGCTGCTGCCAAAGTTTCTGTGCCTATTGAAAAACTTAAAGAATGGGAGGATGGGACAAGCCAACCAACTATTCGCCAAGCACAGACGTTAGCGAAATCATACAAAAGACCTTTTGCCCTTTTCTTTTTACCCGACATTCCTAGAGACTTTCAACCATTGGATGACTTTAGGAAATCAGGTTCAAAACCATTGACAACTTCTTCGATTTTTATTATTCGTGAAATACAGCAAAAGCAAGCATGGATTAGTGATGTTTCTTCAGATAATCAAGAAGAAAAACTACAATTTGTCGGACGATTCAACATTAAGGATAATCCTCAAAAAGTAGCAAATGATATACTGCAAACATTAAACATTAATCCGTCTTTTTACAAATCCGAAAATCCAATCAAAGAATGGATTGATGCGGCAGAAACTAATGGAATATTTATTTCACGAACAAGTTTTATTCATCCTAGGCTAAAATTAGACTCTGAAGAATTACAAGGTTTTGCAATAGCAGACCCTCATGCTCCATTTATATTTGTTAATTCAGAAGATTGGAATGCACCCCAACTCTTTACCTTAGTTCATGAATTAGCTCATATTTGGATTGCAGAAACAGGTATTTCAAACGAAGTTGAACCCGACTTAAAGGAAAAGAATAAATTTCATCCTGTTGAATTGTTTTGCAACGAAGTAGCAGCAAATGCACTTATGCCCAAAGAAGTATTATTAAACTATGACACTTCGTTATTTCAATCTTCAAGAGATGTTTTTAAAGTTGCTAAGCAATTAGGCGTTAGTTCGTTTGCCTTATTGGTAAGAGTATTAAATTTAAATATCATTTCAGCATCTACGTATCAGAAACTCAAAAAACGAGCAGACATTGATTTTACAGAATATCTAAGAAGAGAAGCTGAAAAGAAAGCAAAACAAAAAGAGAAAGAAAAGAAAGGTGGACCAAATTATTTTTTGCTACAATTAAATAGAAACAGCAGGTTATTTACTCAAACTGTTTTGGATGCGTTTCGTGGTGGATATATTGAGCCAACTTTAGCAAGTAGTCTTTTAAATGTTCAAGTGAATAAATTTCAGAAATTAGAATCACAATTAATTAGATGAACACAATGGCAATTAAGTACTGTTTAGATGCCAATGTGCTAATTCAAGCATGGCAAAAATATTACAATCCAAAGTTTTGTCCAGACTATTGGGACATTTTGATTGAGCTTGGTAAACAAGAGAAGATTTTTATTCCTGAATATGTCTATGAAGAAATAGTTAGAACGGAAGACGACCTTTCTAAATGGTTAAAAAGCAGTGAAATTCCAATTAGGAAAGTTAATGAACAAGTGGCAAATTGTTTAAAAAATATTTACTCATCAAATCCTAGTCATGTAAACTTAGTTGACAATACCAAATCTCGTTCTTTGGCTGACCCATGGGTAATTGCGCATTCTATTCATGAAAATGCAACAGCAGTAACAAAAGAAGAAAAGGTAACTGCCTTGAATTCAAACAAAATAAAAATTCCAAATGTTTGCGAAAATATGGGAGTACGTTGGATAAATGATTTTCAGTTCATTGACGAAATAAACATAAAGTTTAAATGTTCGTTGAAGTAATTATAAACTGAAGGCTTAGAATTGTTAGCCAATATCTTTTATACCATTTTATATACTCAAAAAAAACTTGATTATTGGTAAAGGGTGAACTATCAAATTAGATTCAAAAAACTATTTCTCAAATTGTTCCTTCAACAAAGTTTTAATGGTAAGCATTAATTTGGCAGTAGCGGTTGGGTCAGTGCCATCATAAATGCCACGTACATTTCGGTTTTTATCTACCAATATAAATCCGCCACTATGTATCAAGCCGCTATCAGCTGTGCTATCAGCATGTGCCGATGAGTAATACGAATGCTCGGCAATATGGTAAATACTATCTTCATTGCCTGTTACAAAATGCCATTTGCTGGATTCAACGCCTAATAGTGTAGCATGTTCTTTTAATCTGCTAATGCTATCGTGTTGTGGGTCGATGGTATGCGAAAGAAATACCACACGATTATCTTCTTTAAATTCTTTATAAAGGCGTTTCATTTGCTTGGTCATTTTGGGGCAAATGGTGCCGCAATTCAAAAAGAAAAAATCGGCTATATAAATTTTATTATCAAAAGTAGCGTTGGTTATTACATTGCTATCTTGGTCGATAAACGAAAATGGTTTTATGGTTGGATAAATTGGCCCATCTTTGGTTTCAATAGGATTACCTAAAATAGGAATAGAATTGTTTGATAAATTACAAGAAAACAAACTACACAATAGAGCTGTAAATACTATTATTGATTTCATGTAACAAAGGTAATTAGCAAAGCTTGATGTACGTGAAGTTTTTTTTAGAATACTTGAATTTTGGTTAGGAGAGTAATCCTAAATTATTTGCAAAACTTACCAAATCGGCAATATTACCAGTGTTTAATTTTTTATAAATAATTTTCCGTACTGAATCAATTGAAAACTCTGCCATGCCCAATTTGTAAGCTATTTCAGTATTGCTAAAACCTAATGCAATATTTTTTAAAACTTCTTTTTCGGTGTCAGATAAATAGTTGGATGGAAATAAAAACGCATCGGAATTAATGGTTTCAGATTTTAGATTAGCGGCAGTGAGTGATTGCCCATTCATTACGGCATCAATGCAGTCTTCAATTTCAAGTTGGGTTGAGTTTTTTATTAAATAGCCATCGGCTTTTAGTTGTATTAATTTGTTGGTGAGTGATTGGCTGTAAAACATGGATATTAATACAATTTTTATAGTAGGAAAAGCCAATTTCACCCATTCACAAATTTCAAGCCCTGTGCAGCCAGGCATATTTATATCAGTAATAATTAAATTGGGTTGGTGCATTTGTATGGCTTCTTTTAAGTGTAGCCCATTGTTATACAATCCAACAATTAAATATTTATCTGAATCAGTAAATAGTTTTTGTAATTCATCAACAATTAATTGATGATCATCAGCAATCATTACACGTATTTTTTCTTTCATCAATTAGTTTAATTAATAGGAATTTCAATAATATTAAAAGTTCCTTTATTGTTTTTTGATTCAATTTTCCATTTAGCATTCATGGCATTTGTTCGATGCAAAATACCATTTAATCCTAATCCTTTTTTTGCAGTTTGTTCATCAAATCCTACGCCGTTATCATCTAATAAAATGGTTACCGTTTGATTGTTGTAAATTATTTGCAAATTGATTAATGTTGCTGATGCATGTTTTAATACATTGTTTAATAGTTCTAAAATGATACGATAAACCAATAACTCTTTTTGTGTATTAAGTTGTTGGGTATAATCAATTACAACAAATTTTATTTCAATTTTATTAGCTTTATTAATATTGCTGATTACATCTTTTAAAATATTTACCAAGCCTTGTTCTTCAAATAAAGCTGGGTGCATATTGTGTGAAATAGTTCGTATTTGATGGCAGGCATCATCCACTAAATGCATTATTTGTAAATAGTCTTCATGGTTTTTATTGATAAAATTATTTTCAAAATTGCTTAAATTCATTTTTAGTACCGATAGTTTTACACCCAACTCATCGTGTAAATCTTGTGCTAATCTTTTGCGTTCCATTTCATGTGCTTGTAATGCAGCCAATTTTAATTCACGTTCTTTTTGTTCTAACTTTATTTGTGCTGCTTGCAATTCGGCTTCTAACTTTGCGCTATAATTTATTTTTAGGGTATTCAGTTCAAATAAGGTAATATTTAAAATTTTTAGCGATTCAGTTTCGGCTTCTAATTTTTCCTCATTTTGTATAATGGTATTCATAGTGGTGTTCAAAAAAATGAATAATACAATAATGGTTGTAATAGTTGTTAAATCAGCTACTTCATTGATGTATTTAGGGTCAATTTCACCATAACAAATAACTTTAAAATCAAAAATTATAATAATAAAAAATAGGATGGCTGTAAGGGTAAAAAAGCCATACCATAATTTTTTTTGTTTATGGTCAATCAATGAATAGGTAAGCATCATGATTGGGAAAAAGAATAAAGCAATGTTTGATTGTTTGGTATAAAATGAAGCGGTGGCAAACAGTTCAATATTTAAAAAAAGCAATAAGATTAAACTAGTATAAAAATGATTTTTGGTGATACGGAAGTACAGCAATATGCAGCAATGTATAATTACAATAGCAATATCAAGCTTGAAAATAATGGCATTATCAACCGTAAAAAAATCATTGATGATGAACACTAAATTTACAAATAAGGCATATAGTGAAAATTTGCCCGTAAGATGAAACCTTCTGCTATCACTGTTGGATAGCCCAATGGTATCAGCATTTGTAATTTTTAAATTATTAATGAATTGTTTTATCAATGATTTTAGTTGATTAAATGTGTTGTAAAATTTTATTAAATAATTCAGTAGGGTTAAATGGTTTGCTCACACAATCATTCATGCCTTGTGCTATTAATTTTTCACTTTCTGAATCGGCGGCGGCAGTAAATGCAATAATGGGTATGTTTTTTAGTTGCTCATCTTCCATATTTCTTATGGCTGCGGTGGCTTCAATACCGTTCATTTCAGGCATTTGAATATCCATTAATATTAAATCATAATTATGTGTTTTAATTTTATCTAAGGCAATTAATCCGTTTTCGGCCACATCTACTTCCACGTTCCATTTTTCTAAAAATTTTACAGCCACTAATTGGTTGAATGCATTATCCTCAACTACTAATATTTTTCGGCCATTCAAATCTTTTTTATCATTAGATAATATTTTGATGATATTTTCATTAGCTACTTGATCTGTTATTTTAAATTCAATATCAAAATAAAAAGTAGTGCCTTTGCCTACTTCGCTTTGTAAAAAAATATTGCTTTGATGAAGTTCAATTAGTTTTTTGGTGATAGTTAAACCTAAGCCTGTGCCACCAAATTTGCGATTAGTATCAACGCTTGCTTGCGAAAAACTTTCAAAAATAGCGGCATGTTTGTTTTTAGGAATTCCAATGCCGGTATCACTTATTTCAAATCTTATTTTTATATAATCATCGGCTATGGCTTTCATTTTTCGAAGCATAATTTCAACAAATCCGTTTTCAGTAAATTTTATAGCATTTGAAATAAGGTTAGTTAAAATTTGTGATAATCGGGTTGGGTCGCCTAATACAAAATCGGGTAAATCTTCATCTATACTACTGTTGAAGGCTATTCCTTTTTCATTGGCTTTGTATTGATAACTGTTTTTTATATTTTTTATTAATGATGAAACATTAAATGGAATTTTTTCTAATTCAATTTTTCCTGATTCAATTTTATTAAAATCTAAAATATCATTTACTAAAAGTAAAAGATTTTCAGACGCAAATTTTAAGGTGTTTAGCTCAGTAACTTGTTCTGGCTTAGGGTTTTCCATTAATAACAAATTGGTGATACCAATTACGGCATTAAGTGGTGTTCGTATTTCATGACTCATGATGCTACTAAATTGTTGTTTTTCTTTGGCTGCATCTTCGGCACGTTCTTTTGCAATCAGCAATTCAGCTTGTTTAGCTTTAATTAATTCACGGTTTTCAATATCGGTAGATATGTCTTCACAGATAATTAAAAAAATGTTTTTTCCTGTTTTATCTTTTACCATTCGGGCGGTTTCTTTTACCCAAATAACGGAGCCATTTTTTTTCACTTTTCTAATTTCCCACTGCCAAAATTTTTCGTGTGAAAGCTTTAAAATTTCAATATTTCTAATGGCTTTTGTTACATCATCAGCATAAAATAATTTTGTGATTGGTTGCCCTACTAATTCATTGCTATCAAAGCCTAAGTAATCAATGCCAAATTGATTAACGGATAAAATAATGGATTGTTCATCTACCGTAAAATACATGGATGGGTTGTGTTCAAACACAAGCCTGAAGCGTTCTTCACTATCTTTTAGGGCAGCATCTTTTTTATATTCTTCGGTAATATCTCTAAAGGTGCCATGATAAATAATTTCAGATGGATGTGCTGAAATGGGCTGTCCTACAATTTCAACAAAAAACTCTGAACCATCTTTAAATAAAAAATTATTGATGGCTTTAAATGGTAATCGTTGATTTATTTGTTCATTAAATTTGGTAATAAATTTTTGTCGTACGGCAGGGTTGATGTATTTAAAATACTCTTCGGCTTTTAATTTTTGTGGTAAATTTTGATTTAATAAGTTTGCAATTTCGGCTGATAATTCAAGTTGATGATTGGCTATATTATATTGCCAAGTTCCAGTTTTTAATATTTGTTGGGCTTCAAGCAATCGTTTTTCACTTTCCTGAATTTTTAAATCGCTTATTTTTTTTTCGGTAATATCTCTATAAGTGCCATGTACGGCTACTTTAATACCGTTTTCAAGGATGGCTTTGGCTTTAAATTCAACATAGCAAATTTGCCCGTGGTAATTTACTAGCTTTCTATCAATGGTTGAAATGATGTTTAAAAAATCAGGCTTTATTACATTTAAATAATTGCTTTTTACGGCTGCTTTATCATCGGCATGTACGTGGGCAAAAAATTGATCAAAGTCATAAAACTCAATAGGGGTTTCATATTGCAATATTTCACTTAACTCTTTTGAGTAGTAAACTACATTGTTTTTTATATCAAAACTCCAGGTTCCCATCTTTAATAAACCACGGGCTTCTATCAATTCTTTTTCAGCTTTTTGAAGTTTTAGTTCTTCATTTTTTTTATCCGTAATATCCCTGAAAGTGCCAGTGCCTTTTATTAAAATATTGTTTTGGTAAATATTATCGGCATTAAATTCAATGTATTTAATATTGCCTTTAGCACTAATAACTTTGCGTACTGCCACAAATCTAATGGTGTCATTTGGGTTGATTTGTGGATTTTTTATTTTGTGAAAAAAATTCTCTACTATTTTTTTATTTTCTTCATCATAATGTTTTTTTACAAATTCAAAATCTGTAATTTCAAATGGCTCATTGTACTCAAGTATTTCACTCATTTCTTTTGAGTAATATTGTGTACCGTTTGAAAAATCGTTGTAGAATGAACCCATTTTTAATAATTTTCTGGCCTCAATCAGTTCACGTTCTTTTTCAAGTAGTTGTAAATCGTATATTTTTTTTTCAGTGATGTCTCTAAAAGTGCCTGTAATAATGTGGTGTTCATTAAATTGATTCGGTTCAAAAATTAGTTCAATATATTTAATGTTTCCTTTGGCTGAAATAAATTTTCGTTCCACCGTTTCAGCATGTGTTACAATACCAAGGCTTCCTAATTCAAAATTTGTTTTCGAAATTTCTTTTTCTTCAGGTGCTATGTAGTAGTGCCAATCTTCAAAATCATGAAACTCTTTTGGTGCATCAAATTCTAAAATTTTACTAAGTTCTTCGCTGATGTAAAAATCTTTTGATTGGTAGTTAAATTTTAGCGAACCCATTTTTAATAAACTTCTTGCTTCTAATAATTCAGCTTTACTTTCAAGTAGTTTTATATCTTTTAGTTTCCGTTCAGTAATATCGCAAGTGGTTCCAAAAATTCTAACTATTTTATCATCAACGCTTTCTGAGTTGCAAGTAATTTCAACATATTTAATGTTTCCTTTGGCTGAAATAAATTTGCGTTCTACCCTAATTTCAATGGATGGCAAATGGGTTAAACTATTAAAATTTAAAATGGCTGTTTCTTTTTCTTCAGGAGCTACATGCACTAAATATTCATCAAAACCATTAAAAACCATTGGTTTTTCATACTCTAAAACCTCTGAAAATTCAATTGAAAAGTGGGCTTGATGTTTTCGAAAGTCATACTGCCAGGTGCCTACTTTCAAAGCTCGTTTTATTTCTTTTAATCGCAACTCTTGCTCAAATAGGCCAAGTAGTTTCGTTTTTTCTTCAGTGATATCTCTTATCGTTCCAAATACTCGTTTTACTGTTCCGTTTTTGGTGATTGATTTGCCAATAATTTCAATATATTTTACATTGCCTTTTTGGGTAATTATTTTTCTATCAGCCTTAAAATCATAATTGTTATTGGCAATAGTTTGCTCAAAATTTTGCTTTACTGAATCTTTATCATCAGGATGTATAAAGGATAGGTAATCATCAAACGAACTAAGTTCAACAGGTATTTCAAACTCTAATATTTCAGAAAGCTCTTTTGAATATACTGATTTTTGTGTAACCGGATTAAAACTCCAGGTGCACATGGTATGCAATTGCTTGGCTTCAGCCAATATGATTTCATCTTTTACTAATTCAAACTCAGTGTATTTTTGTTTGCTAATATCCCTGAATGTTCCTACTAGTTTAATGCACTCATCATTTTCAAAAAATGCTTTGCCTGTAATTTCTAAATATTTATCTTTTCCGCTTGGTGATACAAATCTGCGCTCCAACATAAATGGCTCGTTAGAGGCAATAAAGTTGGCAAAATTTTGTTTGGCCTCAGCTATATCATCTTCAAATAACAAATTATAATACTCATTTAGTGAAATAGAATTACCAATCAAAGGATTTTCAAAAAATTCGGATAAACTAAAGTTTGAAGAAATTGTACCTGATATCATATCTAACTCCCAAGTGCCCATATTTAATACTTTATGGGCATCTTGTAATAATTTATTATGTTCAAATAATATTTTTTTTTCAGTAAGTGATGCGGTAATATCTTTGGAATAACTGATTAAATAATTTCCTGTTTTTACAATTAATGCTTCAATAATTAAACGTTGCCCAGCAAATACAATTGGGTAAGTAATGGTTTGGGCATTACCATTTTCAAATACATCAACTAATATTTCATAAACACCATTATTTAAAAATTCAGGATTTGCCTCAATGGCTGTTTTGCCAATAAATTGTTTTGCTTCAGGTGTTTGTAGTGAAAGTGTGTTTAAAAAAATTATTCTGAATGTATGAATGCCATTGCCATCCATCCCTTCATATTTAGCAACATTAATATGTTGTGGCGTTTGATTTAATAATAAAATTAAATCAGCCGATAAAGTAGTGGTTGATGTAATTGACATATAATATTAAAATACTTATTTACGGATAGTAAATTTCAGATAAAAAACTGAAATAAAAATACGTGATTATACGTATTTTTTTTGGATGCTA
>JBEANU010000277.1:0-3674 GCA_041165265.1 Bacteroidota bacterium
ACGCCACAGAATAATGAGATTAAGAAAATAATCATGGTAAATCCTTCGGGCACTAATTCAGGATGTACAATTCTTTTATACAATGTAAATGCAAAATAAATTAATGAAAACAGGATGGTAATCATTCCTAATCTGGTAATAAATTTTACAGGAAATTCACTAAAATTAAAAATGCCGCTATGAGCTAATTTATAAAGCATCTTAAAAGAATATTTACTTTCGCCAGCTTCCCGTTCGCTTCGTTCGTATTCATAACCCACTTGCTTATAACCTACCCAACTACGCATACCTCTTATGTATCTATTGCGTTCGGGCATTGCGTTTATATGGTTTAATACTCGGCGGCTCATCATACAAAAATCGCCACTATCTAATGGAATATTGATAGATGAAATATTATTCATGATGCGGTAATAAGTCCAATACAATATTCGTTTAATGATACCTTCTTTTCTTTTTTTTCGGATGGCATATACCACATCATTGCCGTCATTAATCAGTTTATAAAATTCGGTAACCAATTCGGGTGGGTCTTGCAAATCGCCATCTAACACCATAATAGCTTTTGTGCCACGGCAATGTTGCATGCCTGCTGTTAATGCAAACTGATGCCCGTAATTACGGCTTAAAAAAACACATTGAAATCGCTCATCTTCTAATGCAATTTGTTCCATTAAATGCGCCGTATTATCTTTACTTCCATCATTGATTAAAACCACTTCGGTTGATGGTGTGAATTCAACTAATACGGTTTTAATTCGAGCAATTAATTTCGGAAAAGTTTCTTCTTCATTGTATAAAGGAATCAATAATGAAACATCAAATTCTTTCATAATCTCATTAATTTTTAACTTCCCCAAATATATCTAATTATTTTTGTGCTATATGAAAAATAGGATTTCAATTTTTAAAATACTAGTTTTTACTTTAGTTGCTACATTCCTATCACATGGGTTAATGTTGTTTAGCAATTCAGCTATGTGGGATAGTTTATTGTTGGTAAATGCTAAAACTTTTGGTGATGCATCAGCTATGAAAAATTGTATTTTCAATACCGGCAGAAGAATGGAGTATTACATTGCTTTAGCTGTTTTTAACTTTTCCAATTATATTTTTATTTTAAAGATTTTATCGTTTTTACTCATTTGGGGGATAAGTGTTGTTTGCTTTTTTTTGATAGATGAATTACTTGATATTAGTAATTGGAAAAAATTAGTAATCGTGGTATTTAGCTTAGCTATTCCTATTTACTCACTTTGGTTTGAGCCAATAATGTTTAGTTATACTTTATGTCTTTTTCTCTTCCTTTCCGCCATCCTACTATATTTGAAGTCGTGCAAAAGTAATTCGGTAGGTAAAAAAATTGTGGGCTTAAGTATAGCCGTAGTTTTATTTTTTTGGAGTTTTGAAATACAATCATTCTATGTTTTTACTTATGCCTTTTTGTTCGCTTTATTTTTAGCAGAGTATCCCACTAATAAAAAATTTATTCATGCAGTTTTTAGTTTCCTAACCCAACATTTTATTTTGATATTGGTTCCAATTATTTCATTTTGGATGTGGGGCAAATTATTTCCTATCACTGGTATGGCAAAGGTTTCGGGCTATAATCAAATTAGTTTTTCAGTTCAAAATTTAATGTATCACTTTGGATTTTCGTGTTATAAAATTTTTGTAATGTTGCCTATGCTGTTAAGCAAATTAGCATGGTATAATCCGTTTACAACTTTTTTTAGTGTGCTTACATCAGGCACTGCTGCTTATTTTTTCTTTCATAAAATTATCAATGCTGAAAAAATGATGAAGCCTGAAACGGAACAAAAGTCATTTAATTTTTGGATAATTTGTGCAGTGGCATTGGTGTTTTTTGTAGCAGCGTTATTGCCCTATAATTTAGTAGGCAAAGATTATGGCGCCTTGAACAGAAATTGCCGCAATGGCTTGTTAACAGGCTTCGGGATGGTGCTTTTTATCGTGTTTGCCATTCTTCATTGGGTGAAAAAACCTAGCCATCAGGCTGTGCTTTTTTCAGTGTTGTTTATATGTTTTGCAACAGGAAGCAATTTAAGCTATATGTATTGGCAAAGTTATTTTGTTCGATTTCAAAAAACGGAACAGTTGCTGGCCAAAAATTGTTCATCGTTTCAATCAAATTATTTGATTATAAATGAGCAAGTAAATAACCCCATGCATCAATATTTTGTGAACTATGAATACAATTATATGTGTAAAGAAGCATGTGGTTCTGAAAAATTTTTAGCAATGGATGAACACTCAGGTTGGGCAAAAAAAATAGATACATTTTTAATACAAACCACCACCTACCGCAAAATATTTATGTTCAATGAATTTGATAATAAAATTGAATCACCTATTTATATCACCTTAATTTCACCACCCAATGAATTATTTATGGCTGAAAAAAATGTTTGGCAATATTGGATGAATGGTTGTGATGCAAAAGATTATAATTTGAAAATGAATCGTAAATAGAAAAAATTAGAACCCAAATTTCAATGTTCCATCAGAATATTTCCTAAAAATATTTTACACCAATCGTATCGCTGAAACGCAAAAAATTGTTTGCTATTTTTTCTACCTACCAATTGTTCCTATGGAACAAAAATCATCAACACCCCATCAATAAAAGATTCTAAGCGGTTTTTGTTTATGGGTTAATTGTCTTCAAAAATTTTACTGAATGTTTCTTTCATCTTTTTTACTTGACTAATAAACATTACATTCATCAAACACCAAAGAAATGCTACAACTATTGGTATGGAAAGTAAGTTAAAGAAATTTTCCGGGGCAGAAAAAATTGTAAAAGCAAAAATTATCAATAGAATTCCTGAAATCACAAATAAGATCAACAATTGAGAAATTTCAATTCCAAATCTAATATTGACTATTGTTTTGCCATCCTTTTGTTGTAGTTCACCTTTCGCGATTGAGAGAGATTTTCTGTCATCAATTATTTGATTAACCTCAAACGTATTGTTTTTGACGAAACCTAAAAATGGTTTTTGTTTGTTAGATTTTAAAAACAAGAAAAAAGTATTTTCATGTTCAATTATTCCATCAAATCGTTCTATTAACTCGTCAATAAAATGATTTGATTCGTAAATAATTTCATCTTTTGGAAATAATTGAAATTTCATTTTAAAAAGTTTTATTTTTCTCCCACAAATTTCACTGATACCACAGAAAAAAATCATCACCATCATAAAAATCAGCGTCCTCTGCGTTCCATTGTATTTCATTAGCACATTAGCACATTGTATTTAATCATGCCCACAACTATATTCACTATCCGCCTCTTTGGTAGCGGCTTGTGAAGCTTCACCATCTTTTTTGGCTTGCAACATTTTGGCAATTAATCTTGCTCTTTCGGTTTTAATCCATTCTCGTTTTTGTTCGTCAAGTTGTCTGTCGTAATAGCAAATTCCATCCACAAAAGTTTTTTCTACCACGGCATAAACACTTAATGGATGAGCACTCCACAACACCACATCAGCATCTTTTCCAACAGCGATACTGCCCACATATTTATCAACGTGCAACATTTTTGCAGGATTCATAGTGCAAAGTTTCATGGCTTGTGTTTCCGATAAATCGCCATACTTCATGCTCTTCGCCGCTTCATGATTTAATCGTCTGCCCATTTCAGCATCATC
>JBEANU010000278.1:0-8061 GCA_041165265.1 Bacteroidota bacterium
ATTATTAGCTGTTGAACCTGTGCTCCATAATAATTGATAAGGTGAAATGCCACCACCAACTGAAACCGAGGCGGAGCCATTACAAAAAGTTTTACAAGATGCTGTGCAGGTTACATATGGCGTTAAAGTTGGTGGACGTGGCACTTTAAAGTAAAATGAATCTTTGTGATTACAAGCATCTTGCCCAATAACTTTATATACACTATCTACACACAGATTAGTTGCCAATGCTGTGGTTTGACCATTGCTCCATAAATAGGTAAATGGTGGATGCCCCCCTGTTGAATAAGCCATGGCACTTGCTGTGCAAAACCCTACACAACAATGTTGTGATATTGATGCTAAAACATTATAATGATTTGATGTATCAGCTGGTAATTGTACGGAGTCGTAAGCTACATTGCCACAATTATCTACAATTTTTACAGTAACTTTTGCTTTACTACAAATTGAAGTATTGCTGCAATTAAAGCTTGGTGCACTGGTATTATTTACTACTCCGTTATGCCAATAAATAGTATAATTACCCGAGCCTCCTGAATAATGACAATTAATAATGCCATTACAAAAACTATCACATGGTGGTAATATTAAAGGGGTATCAATTTTTATTTGTAATGGTGCAAATGTAGGTGAAGTATAATTTGCATTTAATTGCATGGTATCACATAAGTTCCATGCGATGCAACTGTAGGTGCCTGTAGTAATGTTTTTTAACACGGATGTTGTATCGCCAGTATTCCATAAATAATGATAAGTAGCATTTCCTGAAACACCTGTTGTAATAGTTCCCCAAATACAACTATCGCTAACTAAATAATTGAATGATGGGCTAATTCGTTTTGGAGTTGTAAATGAAAAAACGGTGTTATAACACATTGAATCGGTTAGTATTGCAGTATAAGTTTTGCCAGCGCATAAACTATCTAATGTAGTTCCTTTTGTGCCATCGCTCCAAATACAAGTTCCTAAATTCTGACCGCCTGAAATAACTATTCGTGCTTTACCATTGCAAATTACAGGGCACGATGTTAAATCAGGAACAATATATCCATTTTGAAATCCTGTAATAAAAGGTGGTACTGAAATATTAAAATATGCAGTGTCGCTTCCACACCCCGGCACTGTTACAATTAAAGTATCATTACCTGGGCAAATTAATGTGATGCTTGATTGATTAGGATGAATATGTTTTTTAGGAGTGTGCCACACGTAGCTAACACCAGCAGGAGCTCCAGGGATATTTATTGATGCGGTGCCATTACAAGCAAAAGAACATGAAGACGAAGTGTGCTCAGGAACAAGGTGTAGATTACTGTTTAAATTAAATGAAAACGAATCTGATTTGCAAGTGTATGCCGTATCTACCACTTTCACCCAATAATTAGCCACACATAAATTTGAAACAGTAGCTGTTTGAGCACCTGTGCTCCACAAGTAACTAAACAAACTTTTATTGCAAGTTGAGTTAATAATAGCTGTTGCCGTGCCCGTGCATCCTGCACTACAATGCGAATAATTTACATCAATATTAAAATCAGGTTGTTTAAATTTTAATAAAAAACAATCACCAAACCCAAGCCCAACGCTACTATAATAACTTGATGGCGAATATTGATTGGTCATAAATCCTGCAGTTGCAACGCTTCCTGTAAAGGGTAATAAATTACCTGCTAATAACAAATCACTTTTGGTATCAATAGCTAATGGCATTGCTGATTCAGCTCCCTCTCCGCCCCAATAAGTACCCCAAGCATACTTTCCATGCTTATTAAATTTTACAATAAATGCGTCTTTAGTAAAGGTTAAATTATCATCATAATAACTATTACATACATCGCTTTTTACTTTAATATTATCTGATGCAGTGGATAATGTTAAATATAAATTATTGCAATTATCAAATTTAAGTACATCGTTGATGGCTATGAACGAAGGCGTTGTTTCCCATATCATTTCATGGTCATTACCACCCCAATAAGTGCCCCACAAGCGCTGCCCAACACTATTAAATTTTAAAATAAATAAATCATCAAACGCCCCACCTGCTGAATTCAAAACACTATCCTTATAATAATTTGCAGTGCTATATGTACTCAAATTGGTTGAATTTGTAACCCCTGTTAATACCAAATTATTGTTCTTGTCAATTATTGTACACTGTGCTTTATCATTACCTGTACCGCCGTAATAAGTGCTCCAATCAATTGCAAATGCTGCATTAAATTTAGTAATGAACATATCATATCCACCAGCTAATGTACCCTGAAAATAATTTCCTGAATTTAAAGTTGGGAAGTTGCTGCTTGAATTAGTTTCACCTACCACATATATTTTATTAGCATTATCAATACTAATACTATTACATGCATCAGCAATTGTACCACCAAAGTAGGTTGACCATTGCATTGTTCCATTATTGTTAAATTGAGCCACTATGCCATCTTTAGCGCCTTTCAAAGCACTTTGATTATAGCCTGAAGCAATTGTTTTTGTAGGATAATCATTTGAGGTAGTTTCACCCACTAAATAAATATTGCCATTGCTATCCTTATCTAAATCATACGCCCTATCATTTAAAGTACCACCAATAAATGTAGCAAACTGCCTAACACCATTTGCATTAAATTTTAACAAAAAAGCATCCGTTGAACTTGAATTAATTCCGTTGTTTAGTATTGAATCAAAAAAACAAACACCGTTATTTTTTACCGGAAAATATTTACTATTGGTATAACCTGTAACAAATATATTTCCTAAATTATCTACTTTAATACCAGTAGCATTATCATAGGCAGGATTTAATATTAAATCATTCCCACCATAATAGGTACTCCAAACTAAATTAAGTGATGGGCTAAATTTACTGATAACAATATCTGACCCAATAGTATTATAGCTATCAAAGTAGGTTCCTGTATTTATTGTAGGAAAATTAAATGAAGTAGATTGACCAACAATATATAAATTGTTGTTTTTATCAATATCCATTGCTGTATAATAATCATTATCAGCACCACCAATAAAAGTACTCCAAACCAATGTTGGATCAATTATTAAAGGTTTTGAAGTATCGTAATTTGCTAATCCAAATTGTATTGCGTTGCCTTGAATTAAATAAGATGTATTAATAATTTTATTCGATTGAAAACTAATTGGTTTTTGCTCAACAATATTCCCAATATTAGTATTCAATATTAGTTCGCCTTTATTGTTTTGTAAAATTTTACTTGCTCCATTACAACGCAGCTGAATACACTTAGGATTAACATGGGGTGCAATTTCAAATGAATATTTAAAAATAGAATCGTTTACATCTAATATCCAATCAACACCAGGATAAACATTTTTTATTTTAATTTTTTGATACCTATTTACATTGAAAATAGTTTTATTATTGATGTAATAATCAGCAGCACTTATCCATGCGGTGGTATCATTTATTTGAATGTTTTTTTTTAATATTGAAGCATTTTCAATATCAACATCAACCCTTATACTTTTTGCTTTATAGCCTTCCAATTTGTTTTTAGGCTGATTAATTACATAGGTAATGCCTTTGGTAGTAATATATAACTGAATGGCTTTATGATTTTGATAAAACAACACTTGGTTGGCAACATTGCCACCGTCATCCAATAACTGACCTTTGTTTTCAATAAACCCAATTGAGTTTTTTTTGTGATTTATTTTACCTAACAAATGCGTATCTTCAATTTGTTGAGCAAATATTTTATTGATGAATAATAAAGTAATTATCAATCCAAATAAAAATATTTTTTTAGTTGATGATTTATTGTTCAGCAAATAAATTGAAACAGGTTTTTTCAATCTTAAGGTTTTAAGAATTCGAAAATAACCATTAATTAATTATATAAAAAATTAATTTGTATGGATGATATAAACCACAGTAAGTGGGAAGTTTTAATCTTAATTTACCCCTTGTTCTTTTAATCTTTCGGCATTTTCTTCAAATTGTAATTTATCTAAAACTTCTTGTATTTCGCCATTCATCACAGCATCTAAAGTATAAAGCGTCAATCCAATTCTATGGTCAGTCATGCGTCCTTGAGGGAAATTATAAGTTCTTATTTTTGCGCTTCTATCGCCAGTGCTTACCAATGTTTTTCTACGGGCTGCAATAGCATCTTCATGCTTTCTTACCTGTTCTTCATACAATTTTGAACGCATCATATTCATTGCTTTTTCTCTATTGCCCAACTGCGACCGCTCTGTTTGACAAATCACTACAACACCTGTAGGAATATGTGTTAATTGAACTTTAGTTTCTACTTTATTTACATTCTGTCCGCCAGCTCCACCGCTTCGTGATGTTTCCATTTTTACATCACTTTCTTTCAATTCAAAATCAACTTCATCTGCTTCAGGCATTACAGCAACTGTGGCAGCACTTGTATGCACACGTCCGTTGGCTTCAGTAGCAGGCACACGTTGTACACGATGCACACCGCTTTCAAATTTTAAAGTACCATACACATCATCGCCGGTAACTTCTAATGAAGCATCTTTTACACCACCCACAGTTCCTTCACTTTCACCTATTAATGCTACTTTCCAACCACGGCGTTCACAATATCGTTGATACATTCGTAATAATTCACCTGCAAATAATGATGCTTCATCACCACCAGTACCTGCTCTAACTTCAATAATTGCGTTTTTTGAATCTTCAGGGTCTTTAGGAATTAGCATAAATCGAAGCGTTTCTTCCAATTCATTTTTTTTAGGCTCCAATAATTCAATTTCTTCTTTTGCCATTTGCCGCATTTCTGTATCTTTTTCGGTTAAAAAAAGTTCACGGCTATCCTCATATTCTTTCAATGTTTTACGATACTCACGAAACACCAACACTATTTTTTCCAACTCTTTATATTCTTTACTTAAGGCCGTAAATTTTTTAATGTCGTTCATCAAATCAGGCTGCGTAAGCAATCTGGCAATATCTTCAAATCTGTGTTCGGCAACTTCTAATTTATCAATCATGTGAATAAAAATGTATTATTTTTTGTAGATGTAATGCATCAAAATAGTTTACATGCATTGCTTACGCATCAGCGAAGCCAATTTAATAAAATATAAATGGGTACTAAAAAAACCGTTAAAACTTATAGCTACTCTTCTTCGTCTTCAGCTGATATTTTTTTTGCAGGCGCTTTTGATGCAGGTTTTTTTGTTGAAGATGTTTTAGCTTTTGGTGTTTCGTCTTCCTCTTCTTCTTGTTCTAAATTGGCATCTTTTACCACCGGCTTGGTACTACTTTTTGTAGCCGTTTTAGCGGCAGGTTTAGCTGGTGTTTTAGCTTTCGGCGTTTCATCTTCATCATCGTCATCGCCTGATTTTACTGGTTTTTTTGCAGCCGTTTTTGCTGTTGATTTGGTAGTAGGTTGTTTTTTAACCGGTGCTTCATCGTCATCTTCAACATCATTATTTTTTTCTTTTTTGTTCGCTATTTTAGTAGCAGGTTTTTCATCCTCTTCGTCATCAAAATTTCTTTCTGTTTTTTTAGCTGCAGGTTTTGATTCTGATTTTACTGGGGTACTTTTTTTTGCCACTAAATCGTCGTCATCCTTAGTTTCAGCCTTTGTATTTTTAGGAGTAATACTTTCTTCTGATGATTCATCATCACTTGATTCTATTTCTTCGTCAGTTTTTTTAACCGCAGCTTTTGGTCGGCTTGTGGTAGTTCCTAATTTTAAATCAACTTCTTTTTTAGCCCCTGGTTTAGCTTTTGGCGCAGGCTTTTTAGCCACCGGTTTTTTAATTATTTTTCCATTTTTATCTTTTTTAGGAGCCTCTTCTTCGTCGTCATCCTCATCAGCTATTGCTTGATGAGGGCCCTTTTTAGGACCACGAGCTACATTAGTTTCCTCTTCATCATCACTTGATTTAGTTGGTGATGATTTTTTAATTGATGTACCTTCTTCCTCATCATCATCCTCAAGTTTTGATTTAGTAGTTACACTTTTAGGAGAAGCTTTTGAAGTAGCTTTTGATTTAGGTGCATCTTCTTCTTCATCATCATTTGTTTTTGATTTGGTAGCAGGAGCATCCTCATCATCGCTTATTGATTTTGTTTTTGATTTGCTTTTTGGCGCATCCTCCTCATCATCACTTTCTTCTTCTTCACCATCCTCAAACGAACGACTTTTTTTAACTTCAGATGTTGTTTCAGATCCTGAACTAGTTGATTCTTCTACATTTCCTGCCTCAGCATCGTAATCTCGTTCAATTGGTTTTTTAGGTGTATGTTTTACCGTTGAAGTAACTTTAGGTGCATCTTCATCATCTTCGTCATTTTCTTTAGATGCCGCTTTGTTTGCTCCGTTTTTAGGAGCAACTTCATCATTTTCGTCGTCCGATTTTTTATTGCTTGATACCGATTTTGTTGCACTTTTTGATGAACTTACTTTAGGTTTTTCTCCATCTTCCTCATCGCTATCAGCCTTATTATTTGTTGTTGAAGCCAACATACCATCTGAATGTGATGAAGGCATCATTACCTGAAAGCCACCAGGCATAGGCGCTTTAACCACTTGTGCTGGTGGTGAGCAGGCTGCTATAAATAGGATAGCAATAAATGCAAATACAATTATTGTTAAATCAATCAGTTTTTTCATGGCAATCAAATACAAATTAGTTATTAAATTCAAGTTGCTAATTTATTACATTTTCAGCATTTCGCCGCCTTTAAATAAAGCAATTTGTTAAATAAATAAAGCAAGTGTATGATACATTGAACACTAATCAAACAAAAAAACTAATTTGAAAGTAAATAAAAAAGCCTTTTAGCAATGCTAAAAGGCTTTCAAAAAAAAAGATAGTATTTTATTTATTTAGCTGCTGCATACCAATTATGCTGCATTTCAATTTCATGTGTTGATACTGATTTGGCAATTTCGCCATTTTCATTAAAATAATTAACCGCTACGGTTTCATTATTTTCATCAGTTACCATTTGCATTAATTTTTTTGATGAAGTAGCATTTGAATAACTCCATGTTTTTTCTTCAACTGAATATTTCATAATATTGCTCACACCAATTTTATCACCACTTAATGCAACAATTTCAAGTTGATTTTTAGTAGCAATCATTTTGTATTGATTACCATCTTTACCCATTACCACTTGCTCTTCACGTTGACCTTCAGCCATTGATAAAGGATTGCTGCCTGTCCAGAATTCAATTAAATTTAAAATAATGGCATCAACTGATGAGCAAATTTCATAAACAGGTATTACACAAAATGCCCAAAAAACAATGTTCTGTACTACTTTGCTTGGAGATACACTTTTGTTAAATTCATACACTTTTTTAGTTAATGAAAATGAACCGAAGCACCCTGTTTGAGTGATTAATAACAGCGATAATGCTGAAAACATCAATGGTTTTGATGCTTTTGAAAGAATTGATTTGTTCATAAATAAAAGTTTAAATGGTTAATTAATGCTGCAATGTAAAACAGTTTTTGAATTTTACAACAACAATTTTTTTCTCTATCCACTTTTCAAAAACCTAATACTTTTAAACCTTTATCACCTACTCTTTTTTTCACTTTATGCTAGCAAGAAAAAAAACGAAAATGTGTTTCTGCATTTGTATTTACTAATGACTGTTGACTAATGACTTACTTCCCCATACAAATCAAAATCTTCAGCTTTTGTAATTTTTATTTTTGCAAAATCACCCACTCGGCAATAATTTTTTGCAGCATCAATCAACACTTCATTGTCAACTTCGGGGCTGTCAGCTTCACTTCTGCCAATAAAATAATTTCCTTCTTTGCGGTCAATCAACACTTTTTGAATGGTACCCACTTTTTGTTTGTTCAATTCGGCTGAAATATTTTGTTGAATATCCATCAGGGTTGCAGCACGTTGTTCTTTCAACTCTTGCGGCACATCATCTTCAAATTTATGTGCACCCGTATTTTCTTCATGGCTATAAGTAAACACACCCAAACGATTAAATTTTGTTTGCTCAACAAACTCACACAACTTTTTAAAGTCTTCTTCCGTTTCTCCCGGAAAGCCCACCAACA
>JBEANU010000279.1:0-3769 GCA_041165265.1 Bacteroidota bacterium
GCATAAACTACAAGAATTTTAAAAACACCATGTACCGGCATCTTAAAACCAAACTCTGAATTCATTTGACCTTTACAAATTAAAGTCAATAATATTAGCCCAATTAGTAATAAGTTTTTCATTTTTTTCGTGTTTAGTTTTTGATAAATTTATTTATAAATACCTCTTTTCCATTGTGCACTTTCAAAAAGTATATTCCACTTTTTAATCCTTCAATTTTTATTTGATGTTGCTCTAACATACCATACTTCACTACTTGCCCTATTACATTTGCTATTTCGTATTGAGTAATTTCACTAAACTCTATTTTTAAATTAATTATTTCGACTACAGGATTAGGATAAATAAAATCTCTATCAGCGTTTTTATTAAAAATTAAATCGTCAGTCCCAACATCTATTGCATGACCAACCCATGGAATTACTAAAAGCCCCATAAATGATAACCCTTGCTTAAAAGTTATACTATCTTTTTTGGCACATGCTAATGGACCTCCGTTTAAGGTATCAGTCATCACGATTGCATACTGAAAAGAACAGTTATCAATAAAAGTTGGCATATCATAAATAAAATGCCCCTGTGCTCTTGGTGCTGGGTCAAGGTCAGGAAAGCAACTTAATGAATCACTATAAAAACAGTTAGCATCCCAACGCATGATTAAAGGGAGTGCAACATGTTTCATGCTAAAGCCTAATCCACTTAAATAATTGTTAGAAGAAATTTTATCTACTGCGATTGCTTTGTATTGCATAGAGTCAGGTAAAAACCACCAACTCCCCCCCCCATCCAATTTGCATTTTGCTCGTATCTACATGTTTTGGGTACATACCATAATGAGCCCAATGCAAAGAATCATTAATAATTTTTGGCTGATAACAAAAATAGATAGTATCCCGTTGCCCAATAGCATCTTCAAACCATAAGGGCATTACCCATTTTGGTTGTTGTGGCGCATTTGGTATGCTGTAATGTGTAGCTTGGCTAAAACCAAACAAATGCAAGAGCATAATAAAAATAATAAAAATTACTGTTTTCATCGGTGAGTTGATTTGTTGAGCTTAATTTTAAATGTGCTGTGTGCTGGTAGGTAATTTTTTAAGCATAATGAAGTAGTTTTTTTGATTAGGTAATGATAAGTAAATTTACTTAATTGAATCTACGTAAAACCACGTATTTATGTAAGTGCTTTTACGTAGGGTGGGGTAAGTATAATAAGGTATAGTTCCAACTTTTACTACATCTTACTAACTAATTAAAGTACATACTATTTTTTTGAGGATTGTTAATTTATACTACTATCATTTTTTGCCAAGCCACTACCCCACCTTTCAAATTATAAATATTAGTACATTTATATTTTTCAATTAGCCTTTGTTGTGCAATTTTGCTGCGTTCGCCAATTTTGCAATACAATATAATTTGTTTTGATGTGTTAAAAATATTGGGCTGCTTCAACAAATCATTTGTTTGTAAATTTTGCCCACCAATATTAAATTGTTGATGCTCCCAATCTTCTCTTACATCAATTAATACAATACTTTCAGGATGCTGAATTAATATTTGATGCAATTCATTAGCGTTTATTTCAAGTTCTGAATTAGATGTTTCGCAATAGAAATCAGCAACATAATTTGTAGCTAATCCGTTTAGTTTTAATTGCTGAACCGCTTGCTCATCTTTTGCAAACTCAATTATATTTTGTTGAAGCGTTAAACCATTTACTAATACCAATTTATTGTACATCACATTTCCTAATCCTGTAACAATTTTTATTACTTCATTGGCTTGCATTGTGCCAGCAATACCAGCAATGGTAGGCAATACACCATCTTCAGCACAATTTTTAATGGATGATGATTCAGGAAAAAGGCATCGATAAGTAGCACTTCTTTCAATAGCTGAAATAGGATAATTATAAACCGATAACTGACTTTGAAATTGATGAATGGAAGCACTTACTAAAATTTTATCTAACAAAACACAGGCATCATTTACTAAATATCGGGTAGCAAAATTATCAGTAGTATCTACTATAATATCATAATGGGTGAAAATGCTTAACACATTTTCTGTAGTAATGGCTTCATGAAATTGAAACTTATAATCGCTTAGTTTTTCTTGCAGTGCTTCGGCTTTTGGTTTGCCAACTTGATTTTCAGAATAAATAATTTGCCTATGAAGATTTGATAAACTTACCACATCGCTTTCAGCAATACCAATATTACCAATACCTGAAGCTGCTAAATATAAAATAACTGGGCAACCCAAACCGCCTGCACCAATTACTAAAACCTTAGCCGCTGCAATTTTTTGTTGCGCTTCAATTCCAAAATTGGGTAAAATTATTTGGCGTTCGTATTTTAAAAACCTATTTATTTCTTCCATTTTTCAAACAGTGTTGTAAAATATTCAATAACTCAGTTTTACCCTAATTGTTCATATTCAGCTTTTAAAAAACTTATTAATTCATGAATATATTTTTGCGAAAAATCAAATTTTATTCCTGCTGTTTCATACAGTTCAGGTAAGCTTTTTGAATACCCTAATTTTAAAGCAGCCATATAATTATCTAATGCTTTGGTGCCATCTTCTTTGTATTGCTTCCACATGGCTACGGCAGCTAATTGTGCAATGGCATATTCAATATAATAAAATGGTACTTCGTAAAGATGTAGTTGTGCTTGCCATCTTTGTGCTGCGTATTCATTTAATCCTGAATAATCTAAAACTGCCGGTGAAAATTCATAAAATATTTTTAACCATTCGGCTTTTCGTTCATCAACGGTATGATTGGGGTGGGTATAAATCCAATGTTGAAATTTATCAATGGTAGCTACCCAAGGTAAAATATGAATTACTGATTTTATTTGTTGCTTTTTAGCACGAATCAAATCAGCTTTATCCGGAAAAAACAAATGCCATTGATCCATTGAAATTAACTCCATACTCATACTTGCTACTTCTGCAATTTCACTAGGTACATCTTTAAACTCTTTTAGCATTAAATCTTTTGCTAAAAATGAATGCACCGCATGGCCACCTTCATGCACCATAGTTGTCATATCTTTAAGGCTGCTGGCTGCATTCATAAAAATAAACGGAACGCCAATTTCAGGTAATCCCATATTATATCCGCCTGGTGCTTTGCCTTTTCGTGATTCTAAATCAAGATGATTCATTTCTTTCATGATGGCCAAACAATCACCAAAATAAGGGTGAATATTATAAAAACATTCAATGCTTTTATTAATTAAATCTTCTCCATCAGTAAATGGTGTAAGTGCTTTTGAATTCAGTTCTGAAATTTCTAAATCCCACGGACGAAGGGTTTCAAGCTGTAAAGTATTTTTTTTCTCGGTTAAAAAATATTCAAATAAGGGCAATACCTCTGTTTTAATGGCTTCATGAAATTTAAAACAATCGTATGCTGAATAATCATTGCGACATAATTCAGTAAACTTATAATCTCTAAAATTTGAAAAACCAGCCTTAACCGCAATCTTATTTCGAAGCTGAATTAATGAAGTAAATAATTCATTCAGTTTATCTTTATCAGCCAAACGCCGTTGTGCAATTAGTTGATATACTTCTTCTCTAACAGTTCTATCGGCTTCAGATAAAAATTTATTGGCTTGTGGCAAAGTATATTCATTGCCTTTGTACTGAATTGTCATGTTACCAGTAATAGCCTGATATTCTTGCTGTTTTAATTCACATTCGGTGATTAAATCAATGCTTTCATCTTCATGCAGTTTCAAAGCATTTTCAA
>JBEANU010000280.1:0-6823 GCA_041165265.1 Bacteroidota bacterium
AGATAAAATCCATTTGGAAAATATTTCCAAAAATAACAACATGGTTGATGTTTTATTATTCAAACAAGCTATTGCATTAGGTTGGGATTGCCCACGAGCATCCATTTTGTTGATGTTTCGAGAATTGAAACAAGAAACATTTGCAGTGCAAACTTTAGGTAGAATTTTACGAATGCCTGAGCAAAAACATTATACTGATAGCGCATTGAACATCGGTTATGTTTATACGAACCTCACCAATGATTTTATAAGAATAGAACCAGAATCAACCGATTATATCACGATGCACTTTTCAAAGCGAAAAAAGATTTATAACAACATTAATCTTCTTTCACATTATAGTGTTGGCGAAGCAATTCAGCGCAACAGGATTGGATTACAATTCAAAGAAGCATTGTATAAAGTAGCTGAAAAAAGATTTGGAATTTCAACCAATGCAAATGATGGAAACTCTTTTTATTTCAGCAACATTGAAAAATTAAAAACACAAAATATAGAAATGGAAGTTGGGAAAATAGAAATTGCCATTCCTGTAAACATGGATATTGATGTAACGACAGTTGATGATATTGCTGTGCAATACAAAAGCAAATTTGCAAAAACAACTTTTGAATTATCGCAAATGTTTGACAAGTTTTGTTTGGATAATTGTGGCGAATATCAAAAGGATGGTTCGTGGGAACGCATCAAATACCATCTAAAATTATTGTTTGAAGATTATCTTGCTTTTGTAGAAAAAGAAACTTTTAAAGTGGTTTTAAAAAATGAACAAACATTTATCGACTTGCTCAATTTAGCTCGAGAAGAATACGAAAAAATAATTCAAGCCGAAAAAGCATCAAAAGATAAAGAGATAAAAACGCAATCGTGGGAAGTACCTGATGAATTAATCTTCAACGATAAATACATTGACTACAAAGCAACAGGACCAATCATGGAACCGCTTTATTTGATGAAAAAAGAAGGGAAAAACCATGTTGGCGATAGTAAAGTAGAAGAAGATTTCATTGAGTTTTTAGAAACTCAAAAAAATCTGAATCAAATAAAATGGTGGTATAAAAATGGTTCGCATGGCAAAGAACATTTCGCCATTCCTTATAATGAAACCAAATTGTTTTATGTTGATTTTGTCATTCATTTTAATGACGACACAATTGCATTGTTCGATACTAAAACACCTGAATCAGATAAAGACATGGTAGCTAAACACAATGCTTTGGTTGATTATATTACTGAAAGAAATTCAAAAGGAATGAAATTATTTGGGGGCATTATTTTAAACAAAAATAATAGTTGGCGTTATAGCAAATCAAAAATTGAAAATGGCTATGATGTGAATGGTTGGGAAGTGTTTTAAATTCTACGCCGATGTTCGTGTCTCCACGAACATATCAATAGTTTCGATTAGTGGAGCCCCCTGCTAGGCAAGTATGAAGCCAAGCAAAGAGCGTTTACCGCCTTGTGCCAAAAACTAAAGCACAAGCACAACACCGCACAAATAAGTGCTGCAAACTTGCAAGCAGGAAACGAAATTTGTACTACATTGAGAGCACAATCGGTATCATTTACAGCCTCTGATAATTAAAGTATAGCCCATACTTTTTCATTTAATAAAAGTAAAGAAAATTCTTAATTCGATAAATAATAACAGTAGTGAATTTTTTATATAAAGTTATTTCTTTTTTCCTTTTTGTACTATCAATTGATAGCTATCATCAATAAACTGTTTTACTATTTTTGAAGGAATACTTCCATCTATAATAATAGTGTTCCAATATTTTTTATTCATATGATACCCGGGTATTACACTTGTGTATTTTTCACGAAGCTCAATAGCATATTCAGGATCACATTTTACATTTATTGTTGTAGGAATTTCATCTAACGATATTAAACAAAACATTTTGTGATTCACTTTATACACAGCAACTGATGGCCCAAAAGGCATGTGTTCAGTACCACCTTCCTTTTGCAAACAATATTCACGTATTGACTCTAAATTCATATTATTTCAATTTAATCAATAAAAAAAAGCACCCAAATTGAGTGCTTTAATTTTTTTGTTCCTTGAAGAATTACTTCTTTTTTGGAGCAGCTTTTTTTGCTGGAGCAGCTTTCTTTGCAGGAGCAGCTTTTTTCGCTGGAGCAGCTTTCTTTGCAGGAGCAGCTTTTTTTGCTGGAGCAGCTTTCTTTGCAGGAGCAGCTTTTTTTGCTGGAGCAGCTTTCTTTGCAGGAGCAGCTTTTTTTGCAGCAGCCTTTTTTGGAGCAGCTTTTTTAGTAGCCATGATTTTTTGGTTTTTTGTTTTGGTTAAAAAATGGTTATTTGAAACTTTGCTCTGATATCACATCGGAGCAGAGGGGCTTCCTGATTAATGGTTAAATAATTTATTAAGCCTGAGCTAATACACTTACGTACGACTTATTATTTGCCTTACGTTTAAATTCAACCACACCGCTTGTTAATGCAAACAATGTGTGGTCTTTACCTATACCTACATTCAAACCTGGGCTATGCACTGTACCACGTTGGCGTACAATTATATTTCCTGGTATTGCTTTTTGTCCGCCAAAAATTTTCACACCTAATCTTTTGCTATGCGATTCACGTCCGTTCTTCGAACTACCTTCACCTTTCTTATGAGCCATTTTGTTTTACTTTTTAATTTTTATTAAGCGATTGATTCAATCATTATTTTTGTGTACTGCTGACGATGGTTATTGTATTTTTGATAACCTTTTCTTCGTTTTTTCTTAAACACTGGAACTTTTTCACCCTGCATGTGGCTCAAAATTTTTGCAGTGACTTTTGAATTTTTTATAAGTGGTGTACCTACCGTAATTTTACCACCATTATCAATTAACATCACATCTGAAAAATTAACAATATCACCTACATTACCTTCTAAATGATGAATTGAAACCTCTTTGCCTGCCTCTACTTTAAATTGTTGTCCTAAAATTTTTACTATTGCGTTCATTTCTTTTTTTGAATATTGACCGCAAAAATAATTCAATCTTTTATATAAACAAATATTTGTTAGTTCTTTTTTTAAAAAAAACAGAAATTATTTTAATAGAAAAAAGCTGATGAATTTAAAATCATTAAAACTTTATTCAAAAATAAAAAATTTTTTGAAAAACAAATTTTACCCAGCATTAAATATACCTTTTTAAAACAAATACTAAACGGTTATTAAAGTTACAACAACTTGCCACATTTCATTAATTTTACTATTTCTTTTAAATTACAAAATATAATAAATATTTTAGTGTGATAAATTTTTAGATTGTAATTTTGAAATGATTATAAAATAAAAAATAAAAATTTCAATAAAAAAATTTGTGTTTTTAAAAATTGTGTTGAATTTTTACATCACAATCAAAAACAATTGTTGTATGGCCACCAAAAAAACATCAAAACCAACAAGTAAAGCTGCAAAGCCTACAAAGGCGGCTGTTAAAGCTGCAAAACCCTCTAAAAAAGCAACTGCAAAATCTCCTAAAAAATCAGGAAAAGGTGCTGAAGATGAAGAATTTTTGAACATTGAGGATGATGAATTTAAAGTTGATGATGAAATGGACATGAATATGTTCAGTGATAATTATGATGAAGACGATGATTATTAATTGTTAATTAATAAAAAAATATCAATCACAATTATCACATAAATAATATTATATCAAAAGAAAATGCCCTTCAATGGGCATTTTCTTTTGATAGCTGTTGCATTTTAGATGGTAATAAATATGATAATTTTCTGTATCACACTACTGATTTTATGGTTGCTTGTGGAAGCAAAAAATCAATACAAGTTAATGTTGAAAAAGAGGCATTTCAAGAAATTGAAAAGTTTAAATTTGAAAATAAATCAGAATATATTTTCGGATTTTTTAGTTATGATTTAAAAAATGATTGTGAAAATTTAACGTCGCAACTGCCTGATAATATTGGTTTTCCTGCCGCTTACTTTTTTATTCCTGAACATATTTTGATTTTCAAAAACAATGAAATTGAAATTAAAAGTGATTCGCCTGAAAAAATAGTTGAAGAAATTAAAAACACTTTTTCACACAAAATAATTTCCGATGAAAAAATTGATATTCACCATCGAACTTCAAAACATCAATATATACAAGATGTTGAAGCATTACAAGAACATATCAGAAACGGAACTATTTATGAAATAAATTATTGTCAGGAATTTTATGCTGAAAATGTTTGCATTAACCCTATTGAAATTTTTCAGAAATTAAATCAAAAAAATGGTGGTTCATTTTCATCTTTTTTCAAACTCAATAATTTATTTGCTATTTGCGGAAGCCCTGAACGATTTATTAAATTGCAACAAAACAAAATAATTTCACAACCCATTAAAGGAACAAAGCGAAGAGGAAAATCATTAGAAGAAGATGAAATTTTGAAAAATGAATTATTGCATGATGAAAAAGAACTTGCTGAAAATGTGATGATTGTTGATTTGGTGAGAAATGATTTAGCAAAAAGTGCTGAAACAGGAAGTATTAAAGTGGAAGAACTTTTTGGAATTTATTCTTTCAAAACGGTTCATCAAATGATTTCAACTATTACTGCTACAAAGCGAAATGATATTTCAGAAATTGAAATGATTAAAAATGCTTTTCCGATGGGAAGCATGACTGGTGCACCCAAATACACAGCCATGCAATTGATTGAAAAATATGAGAAAATAAAACGTGGTCTGTATAGCGGTAGTATTGGTTATTTTGAACCGAACGGAAATTTTGATTTCAATGTTGTTATCAGAACTTTGCTTTATAACGCTGATAAAAAATATTTATCCTACTCAACCGGAAGTGCTATAACTTTAGATGCTGAAGCTGAAAAAGAATATGAAGAATGCCTATTGAAAGCAACTTCATTATTCGAAATATTTAATTAAAAACAATACATCAATAATTTATGCAAAACTCAATTATATGCCCCAGTTGCCAACACGAATTTAGTGTTGAAAAAGTGATTGAAACCCAAGTAAGAGAAGGGATTCAGAAGCAAGTATTGGAACAACAAAAAAAATTGCAACAACAATTTGAGGCAAAACAAAATGAATTGGCGGAGCAACAAAAAAAGTTTGAATTAGCGAAGCAAAATGAAAATGAAATTTTTCAAAAAAAATTAGCAGAACAAACTTCATTGCTAAAAAAACAATTAGAACAAAAAGCCGCATCTGATTTTGAATTAAAATTAAAAGCCTTAGAAGAAGACAATGCAAAAAAAGAAAATCAATTGAAAGAGGCTCAGCGTATGGAATTGGAGTTTAGAAAAAAAACACAAGAATTAGTGGAACGCCAAGAGGCAATGGAATTAGAAGTGCAACGAAAAATGGATGCCGAAAGAAAATTGATTGAAGAAGCGGCAAGAAAAAAAGAAGCGGAAAATCAGTTTATGAAACTGAACGAAAAAGATTTATTGATTCAAACATTGCAAAAAAATTTAGAAGAAATGAATCGAAAAGTGGAGCAAGGCAGCATGCAAACCCAAGGTGAAACGCAAGAAATAGCTTTGGAAAATTTACTGCAAACTTCATTTCCGTTTGATAAAATTGAAGAAGTAGGCAAAGGCGTTAGAGGCGCTGATTGTATGCAACTTATCAGAAATAATATTGGGAAAGAATGTGGTAAAATAATTTATGAAAGCAAACGAACTAAAGATTTTAAGCAAGAATGGATTGCGAAATTAAAAGCCGATATGCGCAATGCAAAAGCTGATGTAGCCGTGATTGTTACTGAAACCATGCCTAAAGATATGGAGCAATTTGGAGTTAAAGATGATGTGTGGATTTGTTCATTTAATGAAGTAAGAGCTTTAGCAACAGTTTTAAGAGATGGAATTTTAAAAATTGAAATGGCAAAATCATCTCAAGAAAATAAAGGCGATAAAATGAATATGCTTTATAGTTACATGACAGGTAATGAATTTTCAAATCATGTAGCCGCCATTGTACAAGGGTTTACAGCCATGAAAAGTGCATTGGATAATGAGAAAAGAGCCATGACAAAATTATGGAAAGAACGTGAAAAACAAATTGAGTTAGTGTTAGAAAACACAACTGCCATGTATGGCTCCATAAAAGGAATTGCAGGAAACTCAGTAAAAGAAATTGAACAATTAGAATTAGGAAATTCATCTCAAAATTTAATAGAATAAAATATAGTTGTATATACAACTATATTTTATATCTTTGCATCACCAATAAAAATACAACATGAAATTTTCTGACGAAATTAAATCAACAAATTTTCAAAGCGAAGTACAGAAAGCCATATTAAACGTAATGTTTACTGGTAATTTATATACTGCTAATGGAGGAAAATTTTTTAAGAACTTTGATTTATCAACTGAACAATACAATGTTTTAAGAATATTACGTGGAAGCAATCCAAAAAAACTTTGTTTAAAAGATATCACTTCACGTATGTTAGATAAAAATTCAAATACATCACGAATAGTAAAAAAATTAGACATTAAAAAGTTGATTGATATTACTGGACATGAAACTGATAAACGATTTTATCAAATAGGGATAAACAAAAAAGGACTTGATTTATTATCCAAAATTGATGTTGAGTTTACAAAAAACAATCCACACCAATCAGGGATAACTGAAACAGAAGCTCAAAAGTTAAATGATTTATTGGATAAAATGAGAGGATAAAATTTTCTGCCAATAAAAATTGTACCTACAAATAATAAAAATAAAATAATGACAAAAATTAAATGGGCACTTGACCCAACACACAGTGAAATCAATTTTAAAATAAAGCATTTGATGATTACAAATGTATC
>JBEANU010000281.1:0-6468 GCA_041165265.1 Bacteroidota bacterium
CAACGCTACCATAATTGTAAGCGATGATAAATCAAAAGTGGAATTATTTATTGCTACCGAAAAAAACGGAAGCGTAATACTTAATCATTCGAAAAACAATTCATCAACATATACCGCTAAAGATTATTTGCTATCAAACATCAATGAAAAATGGTTGTTGAAAAAAGATAATAAAGCAATTTATAAAAATTGAAATTATTGCTAAAAGCAATTCAATTATTAAAAAATGGGGGTTAAAAAATAACTCTTTTAAAGCTCTAATTTTTTTAAAAATATTATTTTAACAACTACTCGTGTTACTATATGTGACAATGATGGTTAGTAACAATTCAATTTCATAATCTTTTATGTTGAACAAACCAACGGCAAACCTTGCGCCTGTTCCTGATTTTGAAGCGTAGCCAAAAAATTTATTTTCAAGAAGATAAGAATTGCGGCGATGGAAGATATAACCTAAAGTACATTTCAACTTACTATCAGTTCCCTCATTGCTTTGAGTGCATGAACATGCGCCATATACACCACCATTTTTGCACAAAACCTTTGTGCATGCATTTTTTTATAGGCATTAAAATATAAGAGCCATGAAGTGCTCAATAAAAAATAACGATGCATGCAAGCGATTTTATTTTTTGCATTTTACTTGATTTTTGAATTTTAAATGTAAATTTTTTGTTAGAATGGCCAATTGCATTTAATATCAGTTACCTTACATGAAAATATGAGCAATGTTGCGGTGTATTAAAAAAAAAATCCGCATTGCAAGCCATATTTGATACACTGATTGAAAGTTTCATTGCTAACAAAATTGGCGTTGCTCAACACTTTCTTAACCCCTCTTTAGCAACACATCTAAAACAAAACTTGTTGCAATTGCTACAACAAAATAAGTTGCAAACCGCTGGTACAGGCAATGAAAATGCTGCATTGATAAATACTAATAATCGTAGCGATAAAATTTATTGGCTCGATAAAAAAAACAATAACATTTACGAAAATCAGTTTTTTAATTTGATAGATGAGTTAGTGCTTTATCTCAACAACACTTGCTACACAGGCATTACAGGCTATGAGTTCCATTATACTTGTTATCCCGTTGGAAGTTTTTACAAAAAACATTTTGATCAATTTAAAAATAACCATAGTAGGCAATACAGTTTGATAATGTATTTAAATGACAACTGGCAAGCCGAAGATGGCGGCGAATTGTGTATTTATCAAAATGATATTTGCCAACAAATTGCACCCGAAAACGGCAAAGGTGTATTTTTTAAAAGCAACGAATTGGAACATGAAGTATTAATAACCAACCACGAAAGATTGAGCATTACTGGGTGGTTGAAAATTTAAAACTTGTATCATTAATTATAAGTTAATGGTTAATATTGTCAATAAAGTATCATTAATGATACTTTATTTTATCTTTGCAAATTGCTTTTGAATTGCACTTTGTTGCTCAGTTTCTACGCCTGCTATTTTCGAAAACTTTTTCCATTTGCCAATAGCTGCATTTACTTCATCAATAATTTGTGTTGCATTTTTTATAGAACATTGTTGAGCAACATGTATTATGTCATTTTTTGTAATGTTATCAACTTTAGTATTGATACTCATTTGGTGCGATTTCAACCAAAAATTTTTTGGGTTAAATGCAAATGTAACATCGTATGCTGGCGACAATTTCCATTCCCCATTTTTATTCATGATGAAAGAAATATTTTTAGTGTGGTCATCTTGATTACGAGCTATTACATTAAACACCATGCGCTTAAACAGTTGCTCCATATCAGTATGCGCCAATTTTAGTTGACGCATAATTTGAAACGCCTGTTCGTACGAATACATTTGCGGTTGATTGTAATCGAAATGCGCCATACCACAAAGTGTTTGCATGTGCAATTTTTCATTGCCTACTCTGTCAAAACGTTTAGTCATGAAATGAGCTCGATTGTTTTCGGTTAGCAATTTTGATTCACTCATTTCAATGCCAGCTTCTTTTGCCATCAAATAATAAGCGTACTCAATTTTGCCATAGCCCTTAGGGTTGCTCAATTGCTTATCGTTTACGCCATCAAATTTCAATAACCAATAACTGAAATTTTCTAAATTATTCAACTGCCCCGATTTTACTTCGCCAGTTTTTTCATTGAAAGCAATCACCGCTTTTGCCCTTGCACCACCTGCTGAGCTACCCACCTGAAGTATAGTAGCCAAGCTTTTTGTAGCGTTTTTATTAAGATTAACCGATAAGTTTTTTCGTTCGTTCAAAATGTTTTTTGCCAAACTAACCAATTGTTTTATTTGAATAGTTTCAGATAATTGTGTTGATGAATCAATAACAGGTTCAAATTCCAAAGCGCCCATACCCCTATTTCCCATAAAGCACAAGCGATTTACTGAATTAAATTCAGTGATTGTTTTGCCTTGATTGGCTAACCAAACATCAATCATTTTGTTGCCGAATTTATCGGGCAAGCAATCAGCTAATAATCCTGGCAAACCTTTAAAGGTTTCAAAATTTAAAGAAGGAAACGAAAAAATAGAATTTGCTGAAGCCTTTATTGGCAAAGGCATTGTAATTGGCGCCAATTCTAATTTTGATTTCAAAAACGAGGGTTGATATTCAAACACAGCACAATTTTTTTTGCTATCCCAAAATACAACACCCACCTGCTGATTCCATATTTTGACTTGTGCTAACATTTATTTTGATTTTGTTTTGGGGGAAGCTTTTTGACGATAATATTTTTGCTGCGCTTCCATCAGCATCACTGGGCTAATTTCGGGTTGTTTATCAAATGAGCTCATTAAATCAAGTTCATCTAACGCTCTTAACAATTGAATTAAAGTAAGCAGATTAATTGCTTTGCCAGCTTCTAATCTTGCAATGGTTATTCGACTAATACCCGATTTTTTTGATAACTCCTCTTGCGATATATTTTTGTTTAACCGCATTTGCTTTAAGTTGTTGCAAATGATTTTTACAATGGCTTTATCCGTCATTGCGTAAAAATTTTTGTTGTATCTTATTTGATTCATTATGTTTATTTTTTTACGTTATTGAATCTATAATGATACAAATTTACAAAATTTTTTGGAACAAAAAAAATATTTTCCTCCTTAAAAAGTAATGTAAATGGAATAATTATTTTGAAATTATTGGAAGCTGCATCGCAAACTAAATTTGTTATCAGCCAATAAAGCGCCATCGCCCATGTACATATTCCCATCTACTATTTGTGAAGGAATTTGAAATGTAAAATCATTCAAATTGACATTAGCATAAATTGACTTATTTGATGAATTATTTAATGACCCCGACAATGAATAACTATAGGATGGAAGTTCGTTAATTTTAATTTGATTAATACTAATAATTTCAACAGAAAATGTTTTTGAAATTGTTTGCCCACCTGATAGATAATAATACTCTGACCCAGAATAAGTGCCAGCATATTTATCAATAATTTTAGTGTTGCAATCAGTTCCTTCATAGCCTTGAGTGCATGAACAAGCACCGTTTATACATACACCACCATTGTTACAAGTTATTTTTGCACAAGCATCTTTTTTACAAGAGTTTAAATACAGCAATGAACTTAAACTCAAGAAAAGTAAAGCGACAATGGTAATTGATTTAATTTTTTGCATACAGTTTAGTGATTAAGGTTAAAGTATATTTTGGCTTGTAATATAAGAGAATTTAAATTTTGTAGTTCTTAATTGCAAAACAAAAAAGGCATCAAATTTTTGATGCCTTTTTTGTTGAATTATAATTCTTGTTTTTCAATTAATGAATTGTTTTCTTCGTTGCTCTTTCAATTGCGTCAACAATTTGCTGATAATCTTTTGTTTCAAAAGTATTGAAATTAAATTTTTCATCATCCTTGAATTCTATTTCGAATTGTTTGCCATGATGAAGTAATCTTGGTGTTCCAAATCGTGATTTTACGATAAATTTATAATCACTCTCTTTTACTTTTTTAATTTTCTTCAAAGAAAAAATCTTTAACTGAAATAAAAATGGCTTTGATTCTTTAATACAAAAATTCGTAACAATAATCTGTTTTGATAATACAATTATCAAACAACCACATAAAAGAAAAAATAAAGCACCAACTAAAATAATAATGCCTAATGAGTATTTAATGATTAGAAAACTTCCTACACCTCCTAACAATATACACGGAAGAGCATATAATAAATCTGAAGCAATTAAAAGTTTACTTCGATACAAAATTTCTTCCGTTTCTAATTCATCATTCATAACTCACCATTCATCATTAATTCTATTACCAAATCTTCACCCTTGTGCTATCACTGCGATACATGAACTGACCAGGTTTGATGTCGAAAGCTTTATAAAAATTTTCGTTGTTGCTCACAGGTCCAATCACACGGTATTCAGCAGGCGAATGCACATCAGTTTTAATTCTTCTAGCCATTGATTCAGGGCGCATTTGCACCATCCAGCTATAAGCATATGACAAAAAATATCTTTGGTCAGGTGTTAAGCCACCAATTTTTTCTGTGCCTTTTCCTTGTGCAGTTTTTTTGAAAGCTTCGTAGCCCATCACCACACCGCCTAAGTCGGCTATGTTTTCACCTTGTGTAGCATCACCATTTATTTTCAAACTATCCAACACTTTATATTGGTTGAATTGCGCTACAATTTGCTTCGTCTTTTTATCAAATTTTGCTTTATCTTCTTTGCTCCACCAATTTCTTAAATTTCCTTCAGGGTCATACTGGCTGCCTTGGTCATCAAAGCCATGTGTAATTTCATGACCAATTGTACTGCCCCCGATTACGCCATACAACACTGCATCATCGGGCATGGTGCCTTCAAAACCAGGAACGATAATATTACAAGCAGGAATCACAATTTCATTATTAGTAGGATCATAATAAGCATTATAGGTTTGCGGAGTCATGTTCCATTCTGTTCTGTCCACAGGTTTGCCGTATTTATTGGTGTTGTATTGATGTTGCCACATGCTGCAAGCCATCACGTTTTTAGCATAACTATTTCTGTCAATCGTCAAATTACCCATGTCTTTCCATTTGTCAGGATAGCCCATTTTCATGGTGATTTTACTCAACTTATACAATGCTTTTTGTTTGGTGCTATCACTCATCCAATCTAATGCTTTGATATGGTCAGCATACACATCAGCGATTGCTTTTCCGATTTCTGTAATTTTTTCTTTTGCGCCAGCAGGCAAATATTCTTTCACATACACTTGCCCAATTAATTCACCCAACAAACCATCCGTAGTTTCTACCACTCTTTTCCAACGTGGCTTTTGCTCTTTCACACCACCAAATATTTGTGAGAAGAAATGAAAATTTTCTTTTTCAAATTGTTTTGATAAGTAAGGCGCATATTCATTCACTAAATGAAATTTGAAATAATTTTTCCAAACATCAATCGGAAATTGATGTAAAGTATTTTCAAATGCACTCACAAATTCAGGCTGACCGACAATCATTGTGTCCACATTCTTTAAACCAAAAGCTGTAGCAAATTCATTCCATTTGAATGACGGAGTCATGGCATTTACTTTTGCCAAAGTCATTTTGTTATAATTTTTATAAGGGTCACGTAATGCTGCTAACTTTCTGGAAGTCTTTGCCAAAGCGGTTTCTAAAGCAATGATTTCTTTTGAAGATTTTTCGGCGTTGGCAATTTGTGTCAAATTCAGCATGTTAGTTACATACTTTTGATATTCAGCACGAATCATTTTTGTTCTTGCATCATTTTCAAAATAATAGTCACGGTCAGGCAATCCCAATCCGCCTTGACCCAACCACACTGCATATTTACTAGCAATTTTATCATCACGGCCAACGCTATAATTAAATCCAACGCCTACACCAATTGAATGTAAATGCGCCATAGCAGTTGCTAAATCGTTGATGGATTTGATGTCGTCAATCTTTTTTAATTCATCTGTTAGGGGTAAAATACCTTGTTTATCAATGCTTGTGGTATCCATGCCGCTAAAATATAAATCTCCAATTTTTTGCTTGTTGCTGCCGGTTTCGCTTTTTTCAACCATTAACTTTTGGCAAATTTGCAATACTTGTGCGTTGATAGTGTCTTGAATGGTTCTGAAAATTCCGTTGCTGTTTTCAGATGCTGCAATAGGATGTTTGCTAAACCAACCATTGTTGGCAAATCTCCAAAAATTATCACCAACATTAATACTGCTATCTATGTGAGATGCTAATGGGTCGGGCAATGTAGTTGTTTTTTGATGGGTTTGATGGCACGAAATTAAAATTGCAAGCACTGCAATTAAAATAAAATTTGGTTTGTTGAGATTCATGAAATGGTATATTTTGAAAAACGAAAGTACAATTAATTTTTGATGCAATAGTGCGCTAACCAAGTTAGTTTTAATGATGTATATTATTAAATACTTGTCGGAAAGTGATATAAAAATTGAGATTCCGACAAGTATT
>JBEANU010000282.1:0-8619 GCA_041165265.1 Bacteroidota bacterium
GTATTAACAAAATTCGATTTCGCTAACACAAAGCCACCGCACAAAATCGATTCTTGATTTTCTAAATTTTTGTTTTGATGGCAATTTGGTGCCAAATGACTTTTTGAGGGACGACTAATTACTCAATTTGGTATAACCTCTTCTACCCAATTAAATTTATCCGCTTCAGCACCACATTTTATAGCATCCAATCTTGCTTTGATATGCTTGGTAATACTTCTTTGTTCAACAGGCTTCACTTCAATTATTTTATCTTTATACCCAAATAATTTAATAGGCGCTAATGAAGCCGCAGTACCCGTTCCAAAAGCATCGTTTAGAATTCCTTTTTCAGCAGCATCTACCAATTCTTGAATATCAATTTTACGCTCTTCAACTTTATACCCTTCATCTTTCAATAAAGCAATAATACTCTTACGGGTTATTCCATCTAAAATATTTCCATCAGTATCAGGTGTTAAAAAAGTATCGCCTATTTGAACAAAAACGTTCATACTACCAATTTCGTTTAAGTATCTAAATTCATTTCCGTCCATCCATAATACTTGGTCAAATCCTTTGGCTTTAGCTTCTAACATAGGCAACATCGTAGCTCCATAATTACCAGCAGCTTTTACATCACCTGTTCCACCGGGGCAAGCTCTTACATATTTATCAGCCACTAAAATTCTTACAGGGTCAGCGTAATAAGCACTTACCGGCGACATAATAATCTTAAATTTAAAATGTTCCGTAGGTTTTATTCCAATCAGTTCATCGGCAGCATACAAAAAAGGGCGAATGTATAATGCACTCCCCTCTTCTTGAGGTATCCAATCTTTATCTAATTTCAAAAGTTCACGTAACCCATTCATAAATAAATCTTCAGGCACTTCAGGTAAAGCCATACGATGCCCTGAGTAGTTTAATCGTTTCCAATTCTCTAACGGGCGAAACATCATAGCATTGCCTTCTGCATTTTTTACAGCTTTCATTCCTTCAAAAATAGATTGACCATAGTGCAATGAATAAACAGATGGGGCTGTTGGAATCAATCCGTATGGCAATATTTCAGCTGTTTGCCATTTACCATCATAGTATTCTGCCACCAACATATGATCAGTAAATGTTTTACCAAATGCCAACCCCTTTAATTCAATTTCAGTTAATCTGCTTTTGGCAGCTTTATTTATTTTAATAGGAAAACTCATACGTATTGCATTTTTTTAGCGGCACAAAGAAACACTTTTTTTCAAGCATTTTATGAATAAATAAGCAACAGCAATTTTTCACAATTTTGCTCATTATTGAATCTTGATTTTACAAACGCTGCCCTTTGCTCCAATTGTTCAATATTAAAATTCATATTCATTAATTCATCAATTTTTTGAATGAATAAACTTTCATCATTGGCTATAATACATTCATTGCCAACATTAACTCCATGAAGCATTTTTTCATTCACTAAAATAAATCTGCCTTTGTATAAAGCGTTCATCAGCTTTAATTTCAAGCCCGTGGTTTGGTGCGTATATAAAAAATGAATATGTGCTGCATGCATCAAGTTATTCATGGTTTCACCATTGGGATTTTCAACTAAAATTACATTTTTTTTAACTGCTTTTTGAATGCAATCTTTCAATTCATCAGCAGGATTTAAACCAGCTACAACAAATTTATAATTGCTTTTTGCTGCCACTTTTTCAATTAAAAATTTTGCAGCCTCACTATTTTCAGCCACTGATAAATTACCATGAAATAGAATAAAATCACCTTTTCCAAGTTCAGCCGTCACCCAATCATTTTCATGAAACGAAGGGATATTAGTTACTTTATTTTTAGTAAATTTTTGCTTGAAATATTCAGCATCTTTTTCAGATACCGTTACTATATGATTGGCATGAGCCAATACCGATTCAAATTTTTGCAACCGATAAGCTTCAAATTTAAAATAAAATTTCTTCCACCATTTTGTTTCATTTTCTTTGAGTGCATCATAATATTCATGTTCAATATTGCTTTCTCTGAAAATTTTTATTCGGTCTCTTAATGATTCATGATTCAATAAATAACAACAATGCAGCCCTTCAAACAAAATAGGGTAATCATCTTGTAACAACCGTTGCAACAAAGCCGGATGCCTCCGTGAATTTACAATATAAGGCAATTCCGAAAAATTGCTCAGAAAACTTCTTCGTGGATAATAATGAACACTTTCACAATATTGTTCTAATTTTTTAGCTTCCTGTCGGCCATAATGAAAGCAATGTAAATGTATCTTAACCCCTACTTCATGAAGCCATCTTATTTTATGAAACACATCAATCACACCACCATAATTAGCCGGAAAAGGCACATTAAATGAAATGATATGAAGATGATTAGACAATAAATAAATTATTTGAAAACTAAAGATAAATTAAAACTTAGTAAAAAAAAGAAAAAAAATATTTAAAAAAAGTTGTGTATCCAAAAACCTATACTATCTTTGCCACCGCAAAAAAAAAGTTCTTCAAACTATTTGCAAATGCAGGAGTAGCTCAGTTGGTAGAGCACGACCTTGCCAAGGTCGGGGTCGCGGGTTCGAGTCTCGTCTCCTGCTCAAAAAAGTACAATGAAAGTTGTACTTTTTTTATTGGCTAACCCGGGTGATGGAATTGGTAGACATGCAGGACTTAAAATCCTGTGGGCCGAAACGCCCGTACGGGTTCAACTCCCGTCCCGGGTACCCTATTTAAAGGATTCATCAAGTAATGATGAATCCTTTTTTTTTGTAAAATATTACCGAATAAATTGTTGTAATTTATTATTTACTTGAATAAAGTAACTACCAGTAGGCAAAAAACTTATATCATAAAATATTTGCTGCAACCCAATTGGCTGTTTACCATCCAACATTTGCTTAATTTTATTTCCTTTATAATCTAATAAATTTATTTTTTGTGAAGATGAATTTGAAACCATGTATCGTAAATTTAATAACGTGTTTTGTGCATTTGATTTTATATCCAACACAAAATTATTTTCACTCATTTGTATCAAAGAATCAATTGATGATGATTTCCATACGGTAAAATCATCTCTTAATTTGGTAATAAAAAAATCTTTTTTACCAACACTTTTAAATTTTACATTTTGCCATAACAACACATTAGTATAATTACCACTTATCCATAAATCTTTTGAAAACGAATTGTATTGAAAGCTATGAATAGCAGTATTTTCAGTAGTGTTATTGTTGAATTTTTTTTGAATTATTTCCCCGGTATTTGTAGCCTTCAACATAAAATAACTGTTATACAAATTACCTTTCGTTTTTTTTGATTTGTTTAATTTTGAAATCAATATTTCTCTTTTTTTAGTATAACCTCCTAACCAAATATCATTTTTATCATCTACTAAAATTTGATTTAAATTCATCATTCCATTATCACTAATTGATTTGCAAAAAACAACTTCAGATAGTTTGTTATTGAGTTTTATAAATAACAAATCGGTTTCGGCAATTGACTTATATCTATTGTTTATTTTATCATTTTCAATACTTACCTCTTCTTGAAATGAAACAGCCATTACTAATTCATTTTTACTGTTTATGGCCAAACATTTATTGCTGCAATTTTCATTACCCAAGCCACCAATTGTAGCATAGTTAAGTAGCTTACCATTCACATCATACTTTATTAATACTACATCATGAAGTGCTTTTGAGGATATGTTTATTGCATTTCCGCTTGGGTTTATATTAATATTATTAGTGAAAGTGCTTACAAAAAAACAATTATTTTTATCATCCGTAATTAAGCATGATTGTGATTGAAACATATTATTCTCATTAGTTATGCCCATGGTTTGAGCATATACATATTTACCATCGTAAGTATTATATTTTGCAACAAAAGCAGTTGTAGTATTTTTATTTAGGCTGTAGGAGGTTAATAAATGATTACTAGTTGCGTCCATTTTGCAAGTATTTGAAAATCTTCCTGAAACTATTACTCCATCTGCGTTATCAATAGCTACTGAATAAATATCATCAAAGCCTACTCCACCAATATTTTGCCACCAATCTAAATCGCCATTACTACTTAGTATTTTAGCAATAAACCCATCTGAATTTCCTAACGAAATCAACCCTTTTTTTTGAATAGAGTTTTCAAAAAATAAACTATTAGTAAAACCGCCTGCCAAATACAAGTTTCCGTTTTCATCAAGTTTCATGTCGTGCACTTCATCTTTGCCTATACCACCAATTTTTTGTGCCCAAATTAGTTTACCAACTGAATTAAATTTTAATACAATTATATCTTGTGAATGATTATTGGATGTAATTTTTTTTTGTGTTGTTTTATCAATAACTATTGTATTTGCAAAATTTGCTGCTACATAAATATTTCCAAATTTATCTAACAATATATTACTTACAACATCATTTGAATCGGCCCCAAAGCTATACGCAACCTGAGCTGAAGATGTTTTTACAAAAAAACAAATAGTAAAAAAAAAGATAATTATTCTGAATAGCATCAATTCAAAATTAATTAAAATAATATCAATAAGGCAATCTTTGCTTAGTATAAAATAGTACAATTTTTACCATCAAAAAAGGCTACTAAAATTAGTAGCCTTTTTTGATGAAGATTTTTATTGATTATTTTACACTACCAAATACTTTTTGCAATAATGCGCTAACTCTTGCAGCAGGATTGGTACGAATATTTTTTTCTTCATCAGCAATTTTTAAAAACAAGCCTTCAATTGCTTTACCTGTAACATATCCTGCTAAATCAGTATTCACAGGTGTTACCAATGGAATTTTATTGTAGGTACTTGTTACATCACCCCAATATTTTGTGGCTTCAGTATTTTTTAATGATGATTCAATAATTGGCCTAAAAGCAGTAGTAAGTTGGCTTGTGCATGTGCGCTTTAAATAATCAGTTGCACTTGTGCCACCACCTTTTAAAATACCCATTGCATCAGTAAATGACATTTGCCGAATGGCATTAGTAAATATTGGTGAAGCCTGACTAGCTGCATTTTCAGCGCCTCGATTTATGGTTAAAATAGCTTTATCACAAAGTGCATTCATGCCTAATGAACGTAATCTTTGCTCAGCCTTTTGGGCATCAGGTGGTATTAGTATTTTCACTGCTGCATCTTTAAAAAACCCATCTTCTAAATTTAATTTGCTTGAACCTTTTAAAGTGCCAATATTTAAAGCTTCTTTTAAGCCTGCTATTACTTGGTCATTACTTATACCGCCGCCATTGGCTGTATTTATTCCGTTGGCTACATTATCAATTGTTTTCCATACATCCTGCGATTTCAAACTACCATCACAACTTGCTAAAGCAATACTTGATGAAATTAATACCGAACCCCAAAACTTTGCTGTCATATTATTTTTAATTTAATTTTTTAAAATACTAATTGTTAAATGTTAATTTGAAAATGGTTTTGTTTGAACCAATTAACAATATATCGTTTTCGTTAGCAGCAATGATGCCATAAAGATTGAATTTTGTGGGTGATTGAATTTCGGATGGTAACTGCGTAGTAGTATCCTTATTCAAAATAATTAATTTACCATTACAACTGCTTCCAATAATTTTATTTTTTAAAATGGCAACGTCCCAAATTAATGATTTACAATTTAATGACGATTCAGTTTTATTTAAAAAAATTGCTTTTCCTGATTTATAAATATGGTAATCATTGGCACCAGCCAACATATTTAATGAAGGATTATATTCATGTGCCAGCATTTTATAACATTGGCTTTTGGCAATAATTTTATTGTTGATGCTATTAATGGTTAAAAGCCGGGTTCCGAAAATATTATATTTTAATGCTACTAAGTTATTGTTAACTGAATCAACATCCCAAATCATACTACCTTTTGAAGAATAAATTTTTTTCCAACTTAAACCACCATCTTCTGTTTTTAAAATAAAGCCACCAGGTATTGCTTTTTTTGATAGTGCAATTTTTGAATTACCGCCACATATAAATGCAACTTTATCATTAAATGCTACAAAATTATATAGCACTTTATTTTTAAAACCTTGTATATGCTGTATTTCCCATTTTTTTTCAGCCACATAATAATGGTAAATCGTTCCCTTATCGGCGCATAAAACAATATGATTACTACTAAATTTTCCTATTTTTAAAATATTCAACCCTTCATTAGGGTATTGTATTTCAGTTTGTTTAAACGTAGCAGAAAGATTTACCAAAATTCCTTTTTCGCCAGCTACCCAAAAATTTGATTCATCAATTTTCAAAATATCATAAAACGATGAATCGTTTTGCTTTTCAGAAATTTGAATACTTGTAAATTGCTGCGCAAATAAATTTAATGCTAATAAGTTAAGTGTAAGAAAAATTACAGATTTCATGAATTAAATAAGTTTTCAAAATTACAATTAAAATTGTTTTCTGAAAAGAATAAAGCTGTGATTTATGCTTATTGTAATTTAATTTGAAAATTATTTTTTGAGCCCACAATCCCAAATCCATTTTTTACATTCGTTTCTATTTGAACAGGCTCGGCAAATGGGTCATCTTGTGAGTTGGAGTACAATTCTTCATATTTTAAATAAGCAGCTAAATTGCTTGAAATACTGGCGCAGCCAAAGTTTAAGTTTATATTACTAAAATAAACGGGATTTAAATTTTGCGAATGACTATGCTTGTAATCGTATAATCGAGTATTAAAATATAATGTATATACTGCTTTTGTGTTATTGAACAAAGCATCTGAAACTACGTTAGGCAATGGTTTTTTATTGCTTTGATCGCCCCCTGCATCAATATTTATTTCAGTACCAGCCAAGGCGCTACTAGTTGTTTCAAAATTTATTGGATAAATAGTTCCGTTATTTTTATCAATTGCTGATAAATAAAAAATATAGTAATTGGTTTCTAATTTATCGGCTAAAGTAAATTCAATTTTACCCAATATTGTATCCAAACTAACTAAAGTAATTTCAGGTTTTTGTGGTATTTTATCTTCCGCATTTACGCTTGGCAAACCACTTGCCGATGCTTTTATTTGATAAGTAGATTCGGGCAAAATTTTAGTGGAATTATTAAAGGAATAATAACCTGCTGAGTCATGTTTCATTAAGCCTAACATAACACCATTTTGCCACAGCTCAACTTCTGCTGTGGCTAATATTGAAGGCGCATCTGCTGTAAACACACCGCTTGATTTGCTAACGTGAATTTGAAATAAACTGTCAGCTTCAAAACAAGCATTTACTACCAATTTATTTTGAGCATCTTTATTACTCAAATTCACATCCAAAGTTTTTTCACATGCACTAAGCACCGTAACAAAAAACAAAATAATAAATAGGTGATTTTTCATGCGATATTAAAATTTAAAATTGATTGAAAATGATGGAATAATAGGAAACAAAGTAAGTTTTTTTAATCCTGAAACTTGTGTGTTGGGGTTGGTATAAGAGTACACAAAAAATGCATTCAATCGATTGTATAGATTATACACTGAAATATTGTACACCAACTCACCCCATTTTTTTGGTTTATGAAAATTGATACCTGCATCCATTCTATGATAAACGGGTACACGGTAATTATTGATAGTTTCGTAACTTTGAATTACATTTTCAGCACTATAATGTTGATTATATTGATTCGCTAAACTATAAGGATTGGTAGTTTGTAAGCTAAAATACCGTTGATTAGGTAATGAAATAGCATTGCCTGATGCAAATACCCATGTGCCGCTAATATCAATTTTTTTTGAAATTTTGTAAGATGCTACAATGCCTATATCATGCCTTCTATCATATTTATAAGGATATTTTACGCCTCTGTTTTTATCAGCAAATGTACGCCAACTCCAACTTAAAGTGTACCCTACCCAACCGGTTAATCTACCATATTTTTTTTGCACTAAAAATTCAGTTCCGTAACTTGTTCCTTTACCAATTACTACTTGTTGCTCCCAATCTACTGCATTATCAAAAAAATTAGCTCCATTTTTATATTCAATTAAATGATTCATTTGCTTATAATAGCCTTCAATACTTACTTCGTAATCAGCTTTAATAGTTTGAGCATAGCCAATAGCCGTTTGCCAACATTGTTGAGGTTTAATATTTTTAGTAACTGGCAACCATAAATCAGTTGGTAACCCCAAGCCAGCATTTGATAATAAATGAATGTATTGAGTCATTTTTGAAAAAGATAATTTCAAACTTGATTTATCGTTTAATAAATATCGGGTTGATAACCTAGGCTGTATTGAACCATACGATTTTTGTTGCACCAAAAAAGCAGAGCTATGTAAACCAGCATTCAGTTTTAGTTTTGTGGTAAGTTCCCAATCATCTTCAGCATATAAATAGCCTTCGTGAGCATAAGTTTTTTTGCCGCCAAAACTAGTATCATACGTTTGTGCTGTAGTAGAACTTTTATAATTATTAATACCTGGTACAAAAGTATGATACACCCAATTAGCACCCAATTTAATTTGATGTTTGCTAATAGGTGTATAATCAAAATCAGTTTTTAAACCAACATCATCAATGCCTGATGTATATTCAAAACCAGCAGTGTTTGCTACAACCCCATCTACAGATTCCTCAAATCCTGAACTGACTA
>JBEANU010000283.1:0-3780 GCA_041165265.1 Bacteroidota bacterium
TAAGAAGAATTATTTACAACACCATAATTAGGATTATAAGGTGCTGATGCTGTATCAACTAAACTATCGGGATAAAAATTACCTAAGGTTAAATAACTCTCTGTACCACTTGCTTTAAAACAGCCTTGTATTTTTGTCCAGTTTACTGTATCAGTTATTATGTTGTGTTGGGGGTTTTCTACTTGTGGAATAACTCCTCCATTTACTAAACAACTCCAACAGCTTGCATTTACACTTCCATTATCTAAATAAGCTCCAATTCTATCAACACAGTATTGAGCACAAGCACTTCGGCTCACATAAAAAGTAACTGTATATGATTTAGTGTTTATAAGAATTTGCTTTAATGGTGTTTGAGCATAAAACCTCCCAATTGATGTGCTTATATAAATTCCCCCAATTGAACCAATTCCTACTCCCGTTCTTGGAATTTTATATCCATCATTTGTATGAGGAGTTCTATTTCCAATAAGTGTATTACAACTATGAAACACGGAAGGGAATCCTCCTCCTCCAGCAATTAATGTATCCCATGGAAAGGCTGGTCTAATATTTCCTTCAAAAAACACACACGTATTGATATATTCAAATGAAGGATTCGGTACAAAATTAATTTGTGCAAATGAAGAGGAGTATAAACAAGAAAACCCTATAATAAATAGGTTTTTCTTGTTTATAAAATTATTCAACAATAAGTTTTTTAATAGTAAATTCATTGTTGCTATTGTTTTTAATGTTTAGATAATATATTCCTTTTGGTAAAGTTTGTTGTATGGTTGTAATTCCTGTATTCTTAAATATTTGAGTGTATTGCAATTGTCCTAAAGTAGTAGTAATAGTAATTGAATAATCATAATTATCCTTTGGAATTGATAAAGTGAAATTTCCTGTTGTTGGATTTGGATATATAGATACTTCATTAGTTTTAAAAACATCTTCCATTCCCGTTGCTACACTTACTGTTACCGTATCAAAACTTACATTACCACATAAATCCATTTTTACTACATAGCTGGTAGTGGTAGTGGGACTTACGTTTATGGTGCTGCTGGCAGCCAATAAATTACCTTGTAAATCATACCAATCTACTGGCATACCTTCAATGCTTTTGCCTAAAGTGATAGTATCTCCTTTATTAATTATAGTATCATTATCAGCTTTTATTATGGAGTTACTTTCTATTACACTTACATCATCAATAAAATAAGAAGAATTATTTACAACACCATAATTAGGATTATAAGGTGCTGATGCTGTATCAACTAAACTATCGGGATAAAAATTACCTAAGGTTAAATAACTCTCGGTGCCAGTAGCTGTAAAACAGCCTTGTATTTTTGTCCAGTTTACTGTATCCGTTATTATGCTATGTTGTTGGTTTTCTACCTGGGGTATTACATTTACTAAACCACCATAAGTTGTACTAATACTACCATTATCCAAATAAGCACCAATTCTATCAATACAATATTGTGAACAGGCGCATCGACTAACATAAAATGTAACTGTATAGTTTTGGCTAGCTACTAAGGTTTGTTTTAAAGGTACTTGTGAATAATACCGACCAAGAGCAACACTAATATAAATATCTTCCGCAATGAATGCATCGCCAGTTCTAGGGGTTCTTATACCAGCACCAGTATATGGGGATCTATTTCCTAAACCAAAACTGCAAGTACTAAACAAATTAGGCCCTCCCCCCCCTTGAATTAATGTATCCCATGGTACAGCATTATTAATTGTACCACTTAAAATGTAACAAGTATCAATAAATTCAAATGAAGGATTAGGTATATAATTAATTTGGGCAAATGAAGAGGAGTATAAACAAGAAAACCCCATAATAAATATGGTTTTCTTGTTTATAAAATTATTCAACAATAAGTTTTTTAATAGTAAATTCATTGTTGCTATTGTTTTTGATATTTACATAATTTAGTTTACACAATCTAACCTTCGTCATAAAAAATAAGTGCTGCTATTCTTTGAATAGCAGCACAATTTTAATTTTAGTGAATAATATTAAATTTAGTAATAACATCAGTGTGATGTTTTAATTTAGCTGTATAAAATCCTTTAGTTTTAAGGTAATTCATAATAATATTTTGTTTAAATTTTGAATCACGAATATACTCGGTAAATCTACGTTTGTCACTACATATAAATAAGTATTTTATTTTTTTCAATTCATCCTAAAAATAATATGTGTTATTAGTTCTTTCAGTTTTTAAGGAACGATTAGATAATCTTTCAACATTATTCTAACATCCCTTTGAAATCAAAATTTGAAATACTACTTTTGCGACTCGAAAAAATGACTTAAAAAAAAGGTAATTGTAATAGATAAATTCATTTACCCAATACCCCATAACGTATTTAATAAATAACTAAAAATGAACAAAGGAAAAGTAAAGCAAATTATTGGAGCTGTTGTAGATGTTAGTTTTGAAGGCGAAGGCAATGTATTACCCGAAATTTTGAACGCCTTAGTAATTAAAAGAGCAGGTGCAAGTGATTTGGTGTTAGAAGTACAACAACATTTGGGTGAAGAAGCAGTTAGAACAATTGCAATGGATTCAACAGATGGTTTACAACGTGGAACTGAAGTTATTGATACAGGTAGCAATATAAAAATGCCAACTGGCGATAAAGTTTTAGGACGTTTATTTAATGTAACCGGCGATGCTATTGATGGTTTGCCTCAAGTGCCAAAAGAATCTGGTCGTTCAATTCATAATACGCCACCTTTATTTGAAAATTTAAGTACATCAGCTGAAATTTTGTTTACTGGTATTAAAGTAATTGATTTGATTGAACCTTATTCAAAAGGTGGTAAAATTGGTTTGTTTGGTGGTGCTGGTGTGGGCAAAACAGTTTTAATTCAAGAATTGATTAATAACATTGCTAAAGGTCACGGTGGTTTATCAGTATTTGCTGGTGTGGGCGAAAGAACTCGTGAAGGAAATGATTTACTTCGTGAAATGTTGGAAGCTGGCATTATGAAATATGGCGATGCGTTTATGCACAGTATGGAAGAAGGTGGATGGGATTTATCAAAAGTAGATATTGAAGGCATGAAAGAATCAAAAGCTACATTTGTGTTTGGTCAGATGAATGAACCTCCAGGAGCCCGTGCTCGTGTGGCTTTAAGCGGTTTAACAATTGCTGAAAATTTTCGAGATGGTGATGGCAGCGATTCAAAAGGGAAAGACATTTTATTCTTTGTTGATAATATCTTCCGTTTCACTCAAGCAGGTTCTGAGGTATCAGCGTTGTTGGGCCGTATGCCTTCGGCGGTAGGTTACCAACCAACATTGGCTACTGAAATGGGATTGATGCAAGAACGAATTACTTCTACAAAACGTGGTTCAATTACATCCGTACAAGCAGTTTATGTACCTGCCGATGATTTAACAGATCCGGCTCCTGCAACAACATTTGCCCACTTAGATGCCACTACTGTATTGAGCAGAAAAATTGCCGAATTGGGTATTTATCCTGCGGTTGACCCATTAGATTCTACTTCAAGAATTCTTACGCCAGAAATAGTTGGTGATGCTCATTACAACACAGCTCAACGTGTTAAATTAATTTTGCAACGCTACAAAGAGTTACAAGATATCATCGCAATTTTGGGTATGGATGAATTGAGTGAAGAGGATAAATTGGTGGTTAGCCGTGCTCGTCGTGTTCAACGTTTTTTATCTCAACCATTCCATGTAGCTGAACAATTCACAGGTTTAAAAGGTGTATTGGTACCAATTGAAGAAACTATCCGTG
>JBEANU010000284.1:0-17199 GCA_041165265.1 Bacteroidota bacterium
AGTTCAAAAACAACTTTTTATTTTAATACATTATTGATAAAAGATAGTTTAATAACTGGCAAAAAAGATCATTTTTTGGGTGTGAATATTAAACCTATTAATTTAAACAATATTTTAAAAATTGAATTACAACGATAAAAAAAATAAATACAAAAAATATGGACATTCAAAAAATACTTACTGAATTAGGTATTCAAGCCAACAACAGTGGCATTTCAACAGGTTTGCAGTGGATGAAAGGCGAAGGCAAATCAATATCTTCATTTTCACCTGTTGATGGTAAATTAATTGCATCATGCACATCAGCATCTGATGTTGAATACGAAACAGTAATTGCCACGGCACAAAGTGCCTACAAAATTTGGCGAAATATTCCTGCACCAAAACGGGGTGAAATCATTCGGCAAATGGGTGATGCATTGCGCATTCAAAAAAATAATTTAGGCGCTTTAGTGAGTTATGAAATGGGAAAAAGTTATCAAGAAGGTCTGGGCGAAGTACAAGAAATGATTGATATCTGTGATTTTGCTGTGGGTTTAAGCAGGCAGTTATATGGCTTGACAATGCATAGCGAACGATTGAATCATAGAATGTATGAACAATGGCATCCGTTAGGAATAGTTGGTATCATTTCAGCTTTTAATTTTCCAGTAGCAGTTTGGAGTTGGAACGCTATGTTAGCATGGGTTTGCGGCGATGTATGTGTTTGGAAACCAAGCGAAAAAACACCATTAAGTGCCATTGCTTGCCAAAATATTATTGCAGAAGTATTAAAGAAAAATAATGTACCTGAAGGCGTTTCATGTTTGGTAAATGGTGATGCAAACATTGGCGAAAAAATGTCGAACGATGTTCGTGTGCCATTGGTGAGTGCTACTGGTTCAACCCGTATGGGCAAAGCCGTTGGAGCTGCTGTGGGTGCAAGATTGGGAAAAAGTTTGTTAGAGTTAGGCGGCAATAATGCCATCATTGTTTCAGAACATGCTGATTTGAAAATGGTTTTAACAGGGGTTGTGTTTGGGGCTTGTGGCACTGCTGGGCAGCGTTGTACTACTACAAGAAGATTAATTGTACATGAAACCGTGTATGAAAAAACAAAAGAAGTTTTAGCAAAAGCTTACTCACAATTAAAAATTGGAAATCCATTAGATGAAACTAATCATGTAGGACCATTAATTGATACATTAGCCGTTGCTGGTTATTTGAGTGCCATTGAAGCTGCCCAAAAAGAAGGTGGAAAAATTATTGTAGAAGGTGGAGTATTGACTGGCAGTGGCTTTGAAAGTGGTTGTTATGTGAAACCATGTATTATTGAAGCTGAAAATCATTATAATATTGTACAACATGAAACCTTTGCACCTATACTTTATGTGATGAAATACAAAAACATAGAAGATGCAATTGCTTTACAAAATGGAGTGCCGCAAGGGCTTTCAAGCGCAGTGTTCACTGATAGTTTGAAAGAAGCTGAATTATTTTTAAGCAACAATGGTAGCGATTGTGGTATTGCCAATGTAAATATTGGAACAAGCGGCGCTGAAATTGGTGGTGCATTTGGTGGTGAAAAAGAAACAGGCGGTGGTCGTGAAAGCGGCTCAGATAGCTGGAAAGCTTATATGCGCCGACAAACCAATACTATTAATTATGGCAATCAATTACCATTAGCTCAAGGAATTAAATTTGATTTGTAATATCATACAAAGCAGCAATTACAAAAAAAGCCAACTCAATTGAGTTGGCTTTTTTTGTTTAATTTTTATTTTTAAAATTATTTATCAGATGAAGCAGCTCCACCTTTTTTAATTTTTGCTAAACGTGCTGTAACTGTTACTGTAGTTTTTACAAAAATTGGTAAGCCAATAATTGGTCTTTCAACAACTGTTTCATATTGAGGATAAAAAACCACATCATAACCTTTATGGTCACTCATTAAATTATACAAAGCATAACTTGAAGTTGGATTTTGAATATAAGAACCAATTACTGGGATAGAAAATAATTGAGCTCCACCATCTCTTTGAACTGTTCCTGTTGTTTTTTTGAATAAACGTGAAAAATCTATTCCTAATATTCTAGATTCAACGGCTTCAGCACTAAATTGTTCTGAAAAAGTAAAGTCAGTTTTGTAAAATTCAACATGTGCATTAGGTTCTCTCATTGAGATGTTTGAAGTAGAACAGCTTGCCATGGCAATTGATGCGGCTGCGAATAAAATGATGTAAATTCTTTTCATAATTTAATTGATGATTTTAGTTTGATTTATTTTTGTTTGAGTTGCAAATGTAAACTTTAGCAAACATATTTTTAATAGATTTTAAAAAAAATATTTAAACAAAAAATTAAAAAAATCGTTTGATAGGAACACACAATAAAATGTTTTCATCATTTATATTTACAGCATGCAAATAAATAATTTATTAGACAAGGCTTCCCGATTTGAATTTTTAACTATTGAAGAAGGTGTTTTTTTATTCAATAATGCACCCACAGCTGAATTGATGTTGGTGGCTAACCAATTACGCAAACAGCAAAAGCCCGATGGCAAAGTAACGTGGCAGATTGATAGAAATGTAAATACTACCAATGTTTGTGTAGCTAATTGTAAATTTTGTAATTTTTTTCGTGTACCAGGGCATCCTGAAAGTTATATTACAGATATTGAAACCTACAAAATAAAAATTGAAGAAACTTTGAAATATGGTGGTGATCAGCTTTTGTTGCAAGGTGGTCATCATCCTGAATTGGGTATTGAGTTTTATGAAAAATTATTTTCAGATTTAAAACAGTTGTATCCTAATTTGAAATTGCACACTTTAGGGCCACCTGAAATTGTACATATTTCAACAGTTTCAAAATTAACATATGCTGAAACACTTACTCGGTTGAAAGCTGCTGGTATGAATTCATTACCTGGCGCAGGTGCTGAAATACTAACTGACAGAGTTAGAAGATTAATCAGTAATGGTAAATGTTCGTCACAGGAATGGTTGGATGTAATGCATGAAGCTCATAAATTGAATATTACATCATCAGCCACTATGATGTTTGGTCATGTAGAAACAATTGAAGAACGATTTGAGCATTTGGTTAAAATTAGAGAAGTGCAAAGCCGTAAACCAAATGATGCAAAAGGTTTTTTGGCCTTTATTCCTTGGACGTTTCAAGATGTTGATACCTTATTATTAGAAATAAAAGGAGTGCACAACAAAACAACTGCTGATGAATATATTAGGATGATTGCCATGAGTAGAATTATGTTGCCAAATGTGATAAATATACAAGCATCGTGGCTTACGGTGGGCAAGCAAGTGGCACAATTAGCCTTACATGCAGGTGCTAATGATTTTGGAAGTATTATGATTGAAGAAAATGTGGTAAGTGCTGCAGGCGCACCGCATCGCTTTACTTACAAAACCATTCAAGAATCAATACGTGAAGCAGGTTTTGAGCCACAATTACGAAATCAACAATATGAATATCGTGAAATTCCTGATACCATTCAGGAGCAAGTAATTAATTATTGAGTTAATGAGTTATTGGGTTATTGAGTTATTGAGTTATTGGGTTATTAGGTTATTGGGTTATTAGGTTATTGGGTTATTAGGTTATTAGGTTATTAGGTTATTGAGTTATTTGGTTATTGAGTTATTGGGTTATTAAGTTATTGGGTTATTAAGTTATTGGGTTATTAGGTTATTGAGTTATTGGGTTATTAGGTTATTGGGTTATTGAGTTATTAGGTTATTGAGTTATAGGGTAGTAAAATATTTTCTTGAATAACTCAATAACAAAAAATAATGTGTTATGCATTTAATAAAAATTATTTTAGTGGGCTAAAGCCCATGACAGCACTGTGTTTTGTAACCACCAACTTAAGTTGGTGGTTAATGAACAGCAATGAGTTTTTGGCTTTAGCCACCTATCCGTCTGCTACATTTTAGGTTAATATCATTTTATGAATAAGGGTTAAGTACTTTTTCAAAATGCACACAGGGTAAAAAGCAATTCTTTGTAACTTAATTTCATTTAGTATTTAAAAGTTCTTAATCTTTCTTTGAATTGCTTAGTAAGCACATCACTACCAATTTGATAAGTATAAAACTCAGTAGGCTTGGCTACATCAGGTGTTACCTTGCGTTTTACGGGTTCAATTTTATTGATGGCTTCATTAAATGCATCATTGCTGCTTATCATTTTTAATACATGTCCACGATACATATAACAATTCCAATCGGCTTCACTGGCTTCAAAATAAATATTAAAAAAATCATCTCCACGTTTGCCACCAAACTCCATATAAGCGTATATTTTTTTCCCAAAAAATGTTTCATTAATATTTAAAATACCCACTGGGCAATTGCCTTTCCAGCTTGCTGTGAATGGGTCATACATTAATTTCACATCAGTAAAAGTAAGATTGAATGGTGTATTTTTAGGGTATTCTAATTTTGGTGTTTCAGCAGTTTCATCTGTTTGTTCTTTAATATTTTTAAATGCTTTGGTTACTTCTTTTGGTGTTAAATATTCACTGAATGCTTTTTCGTAAAATGGTAAATTCTTTTTGTAATCAATTGCATCTTTATCCGCCAATAAATCAACTTGTTCTTTTACCAAAATGTTATACAAATCTTTACTGAAATCAATCTTTAAACCAACAACTGCATTCATTACAATAGCGTTTCTATTTAAATCGTAGGTAGCATTACCTGCTGCAAAAACCTTTATTCCAGGGTAATTGTAGCCTAAACTAAATTTTCCATCACAATACATTTTATTGGTATTATCATTAAATCTAACAAAATCACCGGTGTTAGATTCGCCTCTGATTTTTGTACCTAAGCCATAGGTTAAATCATTGGTTTGCCCATTGTATTCCAAAGTGCCTTGCGGTACAAATATTTGTGCATCATTTGGGGTGCTTGCCGAGGCAAATATGGCAGGATAAACGCCAACCGAATCGTAAGTGCTTCTTAATATTCCAAAATAAAGCGGATTGCCTTTTTCATTTTTAGCATTTACTACATTAAAAGTTCCTGAATCGGCTTTTATTACTGAGTTCAGGCTGAACCATTCGGTAGGAATGGTGGTGCTTTTTAATTTCAATCTAGCAAATCCATCTAATGATGGATCACGTTCAGAGGCATTGAATCTGAAATATCCTTTGAAGTTCATTTTAGGATTTAAAGCAAAGTTATTTTCCTCTTTAATGTTTGAAAAACCAACACTCATCTCTTTTCCTTTGTAGTCATCCATTGTTAAGGTATCTACCAACAACACTTGTTTGCCTGTTATTTTGCTATTAAAATCGTATTTGGCATCAGTGCATAAATAACTATTCCTACTAAAAATTTTAACTGTTGCATCATAAATATTATGAAATTGATGAACCGAATCAGAAACTATTTTTGCATTTTTTAAAGTTTGCATTACCGCTTTAGGCTCAATCATTACCTGACCGCTATCGGGCATGATTCGTGAATCGCCACTGTTGATGTACGGAATTCCGGTTACATTCAACATATAGTTTGATAAATTATAACGAGCATTTTTGCCTACAAATTTCAATCCGTTTTGAGCTGGATTTTGGGATAGAAATATGGCAGTATCACCCGGAGGGCTAATAAAATCAAGTGTTTTTTTATCCATATCCCAATGAAACTGATTAATAGAAGTAAGATATTGATTATATACAAAATTAGAAGTTAGCTCTTTTGTGTTTGAAATAAAATCGCCTGTTCGTTTTTCAAAATCAATTTTACTATTTACATCGGGTGCTTTAAAGGCAATATTTCCATCGCTTGTTTTTATCTGTATGCCTGATGTATCAGCATTTACATTCATTTTACCATATTTCATTAATTGGCTATTTAAAGATGCTTCAGGCCAATCTAAAATGCCGTAGCCTGTCATTCCTTTTGGCGAAATGATTAAACCACCTTTGTGTTTTGCCACATTACCAAACATATTAAATGGTGTGGTATCCATTTTTACTTCCATTCTATCTTGGGCAGGCAACCAATGAGTAAAAACATTTGTATTGGTTACAGCTGGAAATTCTTCAGGTGATGTTGTGGCTTCTTGTTGAAATGCTTCAGATTTTGCATTCAATGAATCAGGTGCAAATAATATGTTGGTTGATTGTTGTTTACTGGCCTGAAATTCAATTTCACCATTGCCTTGTAACCCAGCATTACTCAATGAAATGCCTCCTTTATAATTTCCTTTATCAGTATATAAAGGATAACCAATAGTTGGCGTTGAACTTTTAAAACCTAATGAATAATCAGGTTGCAAACGAAGTGTTTCATTAAACTCAGGAAATATGCCACCTGAATTCATTACACCTGAAAAATGAACTTGGTTTTTTGTAAATGTATTCAAGCTATCCATTGAAAAAGTATCTAACTTGAAATAAAATTTAGCTTTGTTGTAGGCATGATGATGAATTTTTTCATCATCATAATAGGCATATGAATTTTGTGTTGAAAATAATTTAGGGTAGGATGGAAGCTTTACTCTTGTTGATTTATTGAAAGGGCCATCAATCATTAAATCACCACTGATGCCGCAAATAAATGTGCCTGTTCGGCGCAGTTGTTCATGAACACCATCATCATCCATTTTGCCAGTTCCTAAATAAATCATCATGGAATCGGCTGTTGTAATACCCACTTTAAATTTGTTATAGTCAAAGGCAAAATTTCTACCCAAAAAATCTAAATGTCCGCCATACATGGAGCCACCAAAATCCATATCTCTACCTTTTTTCATCACTACACTACTGTAACTTGGAAATATGGTAACTTGGTTTGAATCACTTAAACTAAATGATTTAATGCCATTGATTTTAATGTTGTTGGTGGTCATATCAATTTGTGCTGATCTGCCATTGGCACTTTCCGATTTTATTTTGATATTATCATAATCAACAAATTTTTTATTTGCTTTTACATAAGTTGCACCTTTATCTTTCAATACCACCAAATGCCTATATTCACTGTAAAAAATGAAACCTTCTTCAGTTAAATTATATAACGTTCGCTTAATTGTTCCTTCATCATAATTAGGGTTCATCTGTTTGGCAATCACATCAGCATCCACTTCACGGGTTTTGTTTTTATCGCAATAACTAATGATAGTCATCAACGGATTAAAATCGGCCACATTGGTATATTTATCTAATCTGTTTTTTTCAAAATAATTATAAGATTCAAACGAAGCCGGTATTTTGCCAGCAGCTGCAATCATTACAAAATTTATTTGAGTACTATCAATGCACCAAACAACCGCTTCAGCATTGGTTTCAGTTTTATGATACGAATCAACAAAAGCAATTTTTGCAATACCCATTTCGCCCCTTGCTAATTTTAATACACGATGATTAATATCAAATCTAAGTTCACAACCTGGATGAAAAATTGAATCTTTTTCAATTAGCATTTTTCCGATAGCATTGGTTGAAATAATTTCTTCTCCTTTTTTTATTACAAACTCGTTAGATGTAGCAAGGGCAACTAATTGCTCTTTGTTGTTATAAAATTTTATTTCAGCAGCTTTGCCATTTACACCTGTGCCAATTACACGGTTACCAGCAATACCAAATCCACCTTTATATTTTACACCTTTTGAAATATCTTGTAATTCATAATATCCTGCTGATGCAAATTTTGGGTAACTAGTATTGGGTGTTCCTGGTTTTCGGTTTGATATTTTATCAGTTAATTTTCCTAGTAAAGGGGCTGATAAATATTGCTTATGAAATAGTTTAGCCGAATCAATTATTATTTCAGATTTATTAGCATCTACCACAAATTTTTTAAAAACACAATACACCATTTCTGAATCAATACCAGCTTTTTGCCAATCAATACTGCCAGCATTACCTATAAATTTTTCTTTTAAAATAAGCCATTCGCCTGATGTATTTTTTATGGTAACTGTATCGCCAATACCAGTGATTAATACATGGCATTTTTTGTAGATTAATTTGGGTTCATTATCAAAAGTGAAATCAAAATTTTCGCTTTCACAACGCCAAATTAAACCGCCCGTTTCTTTTACATTTCCATTGCCCAAAAACACTTTTGCAAAATTGATATAAGCATTAAAATCTTTGTAGATGCCTGTTTTTTGCCCTTTGATTACATCGGGCAACATTTCATTAAACTTAGCAAACAAGCCAGCATCACCTTTGGCTTCAACAAAGGCTAACACAACTGCAACATATTGTGTGTATTGCTGTGCATGATAATTTACTTGATCAAAATAATTAAAAATATCGGCCATTTGATGCAGCTTATCGTTTGAAAGTGCATTTATTTTCTCTACTTTTTTCTCCCATTCATCAGCCATTCCTTTATTATTATCTGATAAATATTTTTTTACTTGTTTATTAAACTCCATCATATCTTTTGATGAAAATTTTTCCACTTTTGGTTTTTGTGCCATTACTAAAAATGGAGTTATTAAAAACAAAACAACCGTAGCCCAAAATTTATTCATAGTAGTATTATTTATAAAACAGAAATTTGAATTTGAAAACTTTATTTGCAAAGAAAAAAAGTTTATTGATGATTGATAAGTAATTGCCTTCAAACAAACAAAAAGATATACACCCTAAAGTTGTATAATGTTTCACTTCTTATTAGCTAATGTGTTAATAATAATTTGCACTATAAAATTGAATCAAATTTATTGAGTAGTAATTCAATTAATAATTTTTGCTTTTTTACATTTGCAATAATTATGAAATATTTGAATTTTAAAACAACCGGCGTTTTATTTATAATAATTTTTGTGTGGGGTTGTACATCAAAAAAAGATGCATTAAGAGCCAACATTAAAGCAAATGAAAAAAAATTATTTGCCGATGAAATGATTACTCCATCTGAAGATTCAATTGCTAAAGTTTTGGTGGCTGATTATCAGCAATTCGCCAAAGAAAATGAAGCTGATTCATTAGCCCCATTGTATTTATTTAATGCAGCTGATATTGCTAAAAATATTCGTCAATACAAACAAGCCGTTGATGCATGGGGTAAAGTGGTAGCCAAATATCCAACATCTAAGCAAGCAGCTAACAGTATGTTCTTTCAAGCATTTACATATCAAACAGCAATGAATGATACAGCCAAAGCAAAATTAATTTTCAAAGATTTTATTGCTAAATATCCAAATCATCATTTTGTAAAAGATGCAAAATTTTCCATTGAACAAATGGAAAACAAACTTTCAGATGATGAAATTGTGGCTGGTTTTATGAAAAAATTAGAAGAAAAAAAATAAAAAGAATCTGTTCAATAATTTAAAAAACAACCAAATAAGTAAAAATAAAAAATACAAAACCACAACTTGTCCCTATAAGTCGGGATAGAAATATAGTTATTATAGAATACAAAAATCAATGCATTCTATGTTTAAAATTTATTTTCTATAAAATCTAAATATTAAATTAAAAGTTCAATAGTTAAACATAGTTTTCGCAAGCGAAAATTTCTATTGTGGCCTATGTGGTAAAATGTATTTTGTTTTAAAATAAAACCAAATAATTCAATTAAAATTATGCAAAAAATTTCGGTAATTGGTGCAGGACAAATGGGTAATGGAATTGCTCATGTTTTTGCTTTACATGGCTATCAAGTTACATTGATTGATGTTTCAGAAGGTGCATTAACAAAGGCTTTAGCAACTATTTCAAAAAACAATGAAAGAATGCTAGGCAAGGGAACAATCACAGCCGAGCAGGTTGAAAATTGTACTAAAAATATTGCCACTTCAACATCAATTGCTGATGGTGTTAAGGTTGCTGATTTAGTGATTGAAGCAGCTACAGAAAATGTAGATTTGAAATTGAAAATATTTAAAGATATTGATGCTAATGCTCCTGAAAATTGCATTTTAGCTACTAATACTTCATCTATTTCAATTACTAAAATTGCATCAGCTACCAAACGACCTTCATCTGTTATTGGAATGCACTTTATGAACCCAGTTCCATTAATGAAATTGGTGGAAATAATTGATGGTTATTCTACCTCAAAAGAGGTAAGTAATGCGATTGTGGAGTTATCAAAAAAAATTGGCAAAACACCAGTAGTTGTAAATGATTATGCAGGTTTTGTAAGCAATCGTATTTTAATGCCAATGATTAATGAAGCTATTGAAACGTTGTTTCAAGGCGTTGGCGGTGTTGCCGAAATTGATACCGTTATGAAATTAGGTATGGCTCATCCGATGGGGCCATTACAATTAGCTGATTTTATTGGCTTAGATACTTGCTTAGCTATTTTAAGAGTATTGCATGATGGATTTGGTAATCCTAAATATGCCCCATGTCCGTTGTTGGTGAATATGGTAGCAGCAGGAAAATACGGCGTAAAAAGCGGCGAAGGATTTTACACTTATACACCTGGCAGTAAAGAACTAGTGGTAAGTAATCAGTTTAAATAATACAAATAAGTTTGGCGAACCTCTGAGGTTTGCCAAATTTTTAAAAAAATCAATACATGAAAAAAATAATTTCAACCATTTCAGTTTCAATTTTTGCCTTAGCATCAATTGCACAAAGCAATCAAAATTACAAACCAACTTTTATTGAAAGCAAACCCGGTTATTATGCAAACACCATCATGAAAGGTATTTCAGAACAAAATTCAACTTCTGAAAAACCTAAAACGCAGAAATACATGAAAGTTGATTTAACGAATATTGATGTGCCAAATAAAGTAGAAGATTATAAAACATGGTGGAAGAATACACCCATCTCACAAGGGAATACAGGCACTTGTTGGTCGTTTAGTAGCAACTCATATTTTGAAACAGAAATAAACAGAATTGCAAATAAAAATGTAAGATTAAGTCCATTATTTACAGTGTATTGGGAATATACTGAAAAAGCTAAAGGCTTTGTTGAAAGCCGTGGTACAACTGTATTTGATGAAGGTAGTGAAGGCAATGCAGTAAACCGAATTATGCGTATGTATGGTGCTATGCCATTTGATGTGTACGATGGTTTGCAAGATGGAAAAAAATTTCATGACCATAGTAAAATGATGGATGAAATGAAAGATTATTTGCAACATATTAAAAGTATGAATGCATGGAATGAAACGGAAGTAATTGCAACTATTCAATCTATTATGAAGCATTATATTGGAGTACCACCAACAACATTTACTTATGATGGAAAATCATTTACACCAAAACAATTCTTAACTGATTATTGCAAATTAAACCCTGATGATTATGTGGATGTGGTTAGTTTAATGGAAAAACCATATTTTACAAAAATGGAATATAAAGTAGATGATAATTGGTGGCATGATTCATCGTATTGCAATGTGCCATTAGATGTTTTTATGGCTATCATCAAATCAAGCATTAAGGCTGGTTATACCATGTCAATTGGTGGCGATGTAAGTGAACCAGGCATGAATGTAAATAATGTTTGTGTGGTGCCAAGTTGGGATATTCCATCTGAAAATATTGATGAAGCTGCTCGTGAATTTAGATTTTATAATAAAACAACTACAGATGACCACGGAATGCATGTTGTAGGCTATACCGAAAAAAATGGTAAGACATGGTTTTTGGTAAAAGATAGCGGCGCAGGTTCACGAAATGTAGGAACTGAAAGTAAAAATTTTGGTTTTTACTTTTTCCATGAAGATTATGTGAAATTAAAAATGATGGACTTTATGGTTCATAAGGATATGTTTAAAGATTATTTGGGTAAATTTTCAAAATAAACTTATTTTAAGTTAAGAGAAAGCATAGCATTCAATACAATAATGAACAAACCGAAATATTTTTATAAATCAGAAGAGCAATTATTAGTTTTTGAATTCATTAGCGAAGGACCGAAAGGATTAGTAAAAAAACTAATAACCTATACTTTTACTGGCAGCAAGGATATTTACAATCTTGGATTTGGAGATTATAATGAGGAATCAAAAAAAATTGATGATAATTCAATAACTAATAACGGTGATAGCCAGAAGATATTAGCTACTGTTGCTTCAACAATCTATGCCTTTACTGAAAAATATCCTTCCGCATGGATTTTTGCTACAGGCAGCACTAGTGTGCGTACCAGACTATATAGAATGGGAATATCAACAAATATTGAAGAAATAAAAATTGATTTTGATGTATATGGCTTAAGCGAAAGTACTAATGAATGGGAAGAATTTGTAATTGGCGAAGATTATTTAGCTTTTTTAGTAACAAAAAAAAACAATAAATTTGAAGTATGAAAATGATAGAAAAATTAAACAAGTCAAAAGTGCCAATAATTGTTTTTGATAAGCGATTAGAGGAATTTAGGGATAAAAATTTGTTCCCTGAAAAATTGGAAAAAGCTAAAGAAATACTGGCAAAATACGGTTTGCCTCAATCAAATAACAAGAAGTAATTTTTACAAAATGAATTTAGTAATTGGTGGCGTTGAATTTAATTCACGGCTTTTTTTAGGAACAGGAAAATTTAGTTCGAATAAATTGATGCACGAATCAATTATAGCAAGCGGTACTGAATTAGTAACTGTGGCTTTAAAACGTGTTGATTTTAAAGAAAAAAAAGATGGTTTGATTGAAAACATTCAAACTGAAAAAGTAAAATTACTACCCAACACATCAGGTGTAAGAAATGCTACTGAAGCCATTTTTGCAGCCGAATTAGCAAGGGAAGCGATGCAAACTAATTTATTAAAATTAGAAATTCACCCTGACCCACGATATTTATTGCCTGACGGAATTGAAACTTTAAAAGCCGCTGAAGAATTAGTAAAAAAAGGATTTATTGTTTTACCATACATTAATGCTGACCCAGTTTTATGCAAACGATTAGAGGATGTTGGTGTAGCTGCTGTGATGCCTTTAGGTGCTCCAATAGGCAGCAACAGAGGATTAGAAACAAAAGCCATGCTGCAAATAATAATTGCCGAAAGCAATGTACCAGTAATAATTGATGCAGGTATTGGTGCGCCATCGCATGCAGCCGAAGCCATGGAAATGGGTGCCAGCGCTGTGTTGGTAAATACTGCAATTGCAGTAGCAGGTAATCCTGTGGCTATGGCAATTGCTTTTAAAATGGCTATTGAAGCTGGCAGAATGGCTTTTGAATCAAAATTAGCATCACCCATTTTTAATAAAGCAGAAGCCAGTAGCCCACTTACAGCATTTTTAGATTAATTTTTATGAATTTATTTTTACCGCAATTTAAAGTTTATTGGATTCGTGTTTGCATCACCATGTTGCTATTAACACTTTGCCGATTTATTTTTTTAGCCTATAATTTACATTCGTTTCAAAACATTACAATTGTTACTACTGCCAAAGTTTTTTTCTATGCTTTAAGATTTGATATGGTGGCAGCCATGTACTTAAATGTTTTATTTTTCATCTTACTTTCTATTTCATTTCAGTTAAATTATAATAAGATTTATCAAAACATTTTAGCGGCTCTTTATGTGCTAATGCATGTACCATTAATGGTTTTAGAGCTAATTGATGCGGTGTTTTATCCTTACAATTTGCGCCGTTCTACATTTGGTATTACAAAAGTTGGCGATGAAGCAGCAGGGCAATGGAAAACTTATGTAAGCTTTTATTGGTGGCTGTTTATTGTATTATTCGCCTTGCTTTTTTTGGTATGGTTTTTTGCAAATAAAACCAACAAAAAATATTTTATCGCTAAACCCATTCTAAATAAAAAATATTTCATCAACTGGGGAATTTGCTTTTTAATATCGGGTGGTTTAAGTTTTTTAATGATTCGTGGCGGTTGGCAATATATACCTATAAGCGGCACCACTGCTGGCGAAATGGTAGATGAAAAATATTCGCCATTGGTTACTAATTCAACAGTTATCTTTTTTCAATCGGCATTTTTACCACAAGTAAAACCAATAAAATATTTTTCGGATGAAGAGTGCAAAAAGATTTTTACCAATCAAATTTATATAACCAAAAATGATACGCTTGAAAAAATATTAAATCGCAAACCAAATGTGATGATAATTATTTGGGAAAGCTGCGGTAAAGAATATGTAGGGCATTTTAATAAAGGCAAAAATTTTACTCCGTTTTTAGATTCATTATGCAACAATTCATTGCTATGCACCAATGCATTTGCCAATGCAAAACATAGCCACGAAGGCATGTGTGCTATCATGGCAAGCATTCCGACCATGATGGAAGAATGTTTTTATTACTCATCGTACCAAAATAATAAAATTAAGGGCTTAGGCGAATACATGAAAGAAATGGGCTATTCAACTGCATTTTTTCATGGAGGTAATAATGGCTCAATGAAATTTAATTCATTCAGCCGTAGATGCGGATTTGACACTTATTATGGCAGAAAAGAATATCCTGAACCCGATAAAGATTTTGATGGAACTTGGGGAATTTGGGACCATAAATATTTTCAATATGTTGCTCAAAAAATGAATGAATTGCCCGAACCCTTTTGCACGGGCTTGTTTACACTTTCATCACACAATCCATTTAAAATACCTGAACAGTTTACCAATAAATTTCCAAAAGATGACAATAATCCTATCTTACATTCAATGGCTTATTCCGATTATTCGCTACGAAAATTTTTTGAAACAGCCTCAAAAATGAAATGGTTTGATAATACCATTTTTGTAATTGTGGGCGACCATACAGCATGGAACTCTGACCCTAATTATGCTGGAGATGCAGGCTCATTCAAACTTCCGATGTTATTTTATATGCCTGGTAAATTAAAAGGTGAAATTAATTTTGCTACACAACAAGTTGATATTTTACCAACTGTTTTGGCAATGTGTGGTTATCAAGGAAATGTAGCTTCATTTGGCAGAAACATTTTAGCTCAAGATTCGGTAAATGCAAAATCATTTGCTTGGATAAACAACAATTTTTTATTGATGGATAATCAATTAACCATAAAAAATAATGGCGCAAAATTAATCGCCGCCTTTGACTATAAAAATGATAAAGCTTGCGTAGAAAATAAATTAGATATGAAAAAGAAAGAAGCCGAGCAGCTAAATATTTATTTAAAAGCAGTGATGCAAACTTACAATGATGGATTATTGAAAAACAGATTTTTTCCTACTCAGAAATTTTTGTAAGATTACTTTATTGCACAAATTCAATCCTAAATTCAGTACCATTTTCTAGTTCACTTTTTACTGAAATTGAACCACCAAAATTTTCAATAATTGTTTTTGAAATTGCCAAACCCAAGCCAGTACCTGATGTTTTAGTGGTGAAATTGGGCTCAAAAATTCTTTCCAATTTATCTTGTTCAATACCACATCCATTATCACTAATAATGATGATGCATTTTTTATTTTCAATATACTGTTTAACAATTACTTGCCCATTTGCATTTTCAGGAATGGATTGAATGGCATTTAATACCAAATTATTGAATACACTTACGCATTGATTTTTATCAGCAATAATGATGGTTTCGGAAATTTTACTTTCAAATTTTACCTCAACCAGCGGATTGTGCTGACTAAATAAATCCACCACATTTTTCAAAATATCTATAACATTAAAATGCTCCAAATTTGAAGAACCCATTTTTGCAAATTGAGAAAACTGTGTAGCAATATGTGTTAAATTATCTATTTGCTCAATCAATGTTTTTGAAACTTTTATGGTCATTTCCGTTACATCATCTCGTTTATCTTTTATGGCTCGTTCTAATAATTGAACGCTTAATTTCATAGGTGTAAGCGGATTTTTTATTTCATGAGCAACTTGTCTTGCCATTTCTCTCCATGCTGATTCTCTTTCAGATTGTGCTAATTTTAAAGTGCTGTTTTCAAGTTCGGCAATCATTTTATTGTATTCATTTACTAAAGCACCAATTTCATCTTTTGCATGCCAAACTATTGGCTCATTGCGCTGTCCGAGCGTTAATGCCGCTAATTTTTTTCTAATAATTTCAAATGATTTTGTTAAATTATTGCTGATTAAAATGGCTGTTAAAATGGCCACTAGTATCAATAATAAATACAAATTAAGTAATGTAATTATTAGATTGTAAAAATTATCTGTAAGCTCTTTTTCACGAAAAAAATAAGGAACAGATAAAATATATTTTACTTCATTTTTATCATTTGTAATGGGTAAATAGGCGGATAAAAAATTAAGTTTTCCTATTTGTTCATCATGAAAAATCAATGATTTTTTATCCCTAATGATTGATTGTAGTACTTTGTAATTAATCTTTGAATTTAAAATTCCATTTTCGTAAATCAGTGCTTGTGATGAGGTTTTTAAATTGCCATTGGGTTCAAATAAATTAATATCAACATCATGCACAGCCGATAAATGCTGAATTAGTTCATCAATTGAAGCTTCATCTACTGAATGAAATTTTCGTTTATGGTCAGAGTTATCAATGCTTAGCATTAAATCCTTTTGAACATTATTAATTTTATAAGATAAATTAATTCGTAATAAATCATTGAATTGTTGTGAATAAAAAACAGCAAACAATACGGCGGTTGAAATTAAAATTAATAGTGTAATTGAACTTATTACTAATAAAACCTTGTTCCGAAATGAAAAGTAAAATGTTGTGAATTGTTGATAACGAAAACCCGAAGTAATCATTACAACAGTAAAAAAAGTAATAATCAGCATCAAACCAAATAATGATAAATATTGAAATAAATCTTTATCATAATCTGTAATCCAAATTATTTTTCCTGAATCAGATTGTACTATTAAATTTTGAAATTTATCTTTTTTAAAAATTAAAGATTTACCATTTTGAGGAATTTCAGTTTTGCTTAGTTCCATCGGAAAAGCAAAATTGCCTGATTGCCTAATAAGCTGATGATGACTATATATGGCAAAGTTAATTTGTTCTAAATAATCAACTGAATTAGCCTTTTGCTCAATAATTAACGATGGATATATTTTATCTTTTTTAAATGATTTGGAATTGAATGAAATGAAAATTGTAGCTAAATTTTTATGCGAATCACAAATATTAATTTTTGAATAATATTGATTTTCAGTTAGTTTATTTTCTGAATAAAATAATCCTTCACTAATAATATTGGCACTTGTACAAATGGAATCTAAATTTCGGAATTTGTAATCCGCTACTTTTTGATGACCTTTAAGTACATAAAACTCAATATTAAATTTATCAAAATAACCTTTAAAATATTTTTGCTTAATG
>JBEANU010000285.1:0-3143 GCA_041165265.1 Bacteroidota bacterium
GATTTTTTTTTGCCATTAATAATTATTATCAGTAATAATACTTAAAAAGTTGTGCACAAGTGTTACCATTTTACGCTATACAACTTAAGTAAATTTATTTTTTTTCAAAGTATATTTACCACTGTATAATATGAAACAAACCACAAAAGCTTTAATGTTGAGTTTGTTGTTTCTGCTACACCTTCAAACCAAGGCGCAGGGCACCATTCAACTAAAAAGTGAAAATATTTTTCAAAAAAATGGCTTCGGCAATGTGCATGTAAATGCCATAGCCCAAGATAGGTTTGGATATATTTGGTTAGGCACTTCCGAGGGGCTATATAAATTTGATGGATATAATTTAGTAGCCAAACAATTAAATCATGATGGGAAAGTATTTTTGAACAAAAACATTAGCAATTTATTTATTGATTCAAAACAAAATTTATGGATTCTGAATAGTGAAAATGGGCTTTTGCGCTACAATATTTTAAATTATCAAGTAACTAATTTTTCATCTGATAGAAAAAATATAAATTCACTATGCAATAATCATGTAGTGCAAATGGTGGAAGATAATCTTGGCAATTATTGGATTGCAACCTCAGATGGATTGGATAAATTAGAATTGAAAAAAAATGATAAAGGCGATGAAACTATTAGGTTTACTCACTTTAATAGCTCAAATGAAAATTCAATACCTTCAAATGCAATTAAGTGTTTATTGATTGAAAATAATTTTATCTGGATAGGTACTGAAGATGGCTTGTGCAAAATGGAAACAAGAACAGGTGCCATTGAACAACATGAAGAAATTAATTTCAATAATCAAAAGCGAAGTGCAATAGCAACTATTTCAACCAATAATCAAACACATGATATCTGGATAGGAACTATAGATAATGGTGTTTGGGTACTGGGCAAAAATGTGCTAGGGCAGTTATTATTTACACAGTTTATTAAACCTACTATTTATAATAATCGTGAATTAAGTTCAATTTTATTTGATAATAATTTTAATATTTGGGTAGGTGTAAATGGTGGTAATGTGCTAAAGTTTAACATGAAAAATCAACAATCAGAAGAAGTAGATGCTTATACTGCCGGCGGCTTACACGTTAATCTAATGTTTAGGGATGCACTAGGCGTTATTTGGATGGCACATGAAAATGGATTGAATAAAATTTTTGATAAAAAGAAGTTTAGCAATATTGATTTACATGCTGAACCCTTTAACTTAAAAGACAATACTAATGTATATGCAATACTAGAAGATAAAACAGGTAACCTTTGGATTGGTACAGATAATAATGGTTTATTAAAATATTCAGCCGCAAAACACCAAGTGATTGCCTATTCATTAAAGGCAGATAAAAATCATAAAATTAATAGCAATGAAGTATATGCTTTAACTGAAAATAAATTTATGATTTATGTGGGTACTAGAAAAGGATTAAACGCAATAAATAAAGAAACTGGCGAAGTAGTGAACGTGCCCGAGCAAAAAACTAATTTAGATATCAATACTTTAACAACTGATGTAAATGGTAATATCTGGATTGGTTTAATGAACAATGGGTTTTGCCGCATGGATTATACCAATTGGCAATTTGATTATTATAAAGATAATGAGCTATCTGATAAACAGAATTCAAACAACGATGTAAAATTTATATACCCAACCAAAGAAGGGATGATATATTTAGCCACAGATAGCGGTTTGAAAAAATTTAATCCAATCACCCAATCATTTAGCAGGTATAGGTTTGATAGAAATATACCCAATTCAATTACATCCAATATTGTATCTTCAATTTATCAAGCAAAAGATAATTCGTTATGGATAGGCACATACAATGGCGGTTTCAATAAATTTGATACCAAAAAAGAAACATTTAGCCGAATACCTTGTATGTATATGAATGAAAATACCGAGGTTTATTCAATATTACCTGATGGTAAAAATAATTTATGGTTAAGTACCAATATTGGTATTTTAAAATATGAAGTATCAACCAATAGCTTTTTATTATTTGATAAAACAGATGGAACAATTAGTAATGAATACAATGCCGGAGCATTCTATAAAAACAACAAAGGTGAAATATACTACGGTGGAATAAATGGTATTACCTGCTTCAACCCTGATAGTATTTCAAATTATAAAAGTGAATTTAAACTAGCTTTTAATAGTGTTACAGCCAATAATCAACTTTTGCCATTTCAGTATGATAAATCCTTCAATCCATCTATCACACTGCAACCTGAACAATATAATTTTACCGTTGATTTTACAGCTATCAATTTTATCTCATCTGAAAAAATACAATATGCTTACAAATTGGTTGGAAGCGATAAAGATTGGGTATTTACAGGAAATAGGCACTTCACCATTTTTGATAATTTAAGCCCAGGAACCTACCATTTAAAGTTTAAGGCATCAGTAGTTGAAGGTGTTTGGAAAGAAAGTACCTATACTTTAACAATAATTATTAAGCCTCCTTTTTGGCGCACTTGGTGGTTTTATACATTTGCAGCCTCATTATTATTTTTTATAGCCTACTTGGTTGTTAGATATCGAAATAGAAAAATAGCAGTAGTAAAAGCCCGAGAAGTAGCATCGCAAAGCAATAAATTAAAGCAACAGTTTTTGGCAAACATGAGCCATGAAATACGAACACCAATGAATAGTGTAATTGGATTTACTGAATTACTCAGCCAAACACCACTCAACTCCGAGCAATCAAATTATTTAAATGCAATAAAAAGCTCAGCTGAAAATTTATTAGTAATCATCAATGATATTTTAGATTTTTCAAAAATTGAAACAGGAAAAGTAAGTTTGGCCCTTGAAAATGTATCCCTACAAAAAATTATAGATAAAGTATATTCAACCTTATACATTAAAGCAAAAGAGAAAAATTTAAAATTTGTAATTGAAAAATTATCAGATGTACCAGATATTATTTATTGCGATGAAGTAAGATTGTATCAAATCCTAATTAATTTATTGAATAACGCAATAAAATTTACGGATGAAGGCAAGATAGGATTACAAATTATGAAATTGGAAGAGCATGACAATGAAGTAAAACTGCAATTTAAAATATATGATACAGGCATTGGCATTGAAGAAGAAAATTTAGGTAAAATATTCGATTCAT
>JBEANU010000286.1:0-6949 GCA_041165265.1 Bacteroidota bacterium
CAGCGCTTAAGAGATAGCTATTTGGAAATGGCTGATAGCAATAAAACATTTGTAGCACCAGTAGGTGCTGCATTCAGAAATTCACGAATCAATGACAGTACCATCAATTTGTATCAAGCAGATTATAGTCATCCATCAGCCGAAGGAAGTTATTTGGCGGCTTGTGTTTTTTATGCTAGTATGTATCAAAAATCACCAATAGCAAATCCTTTTATGAGTACGTTAGGAACTGCTACAGCTTACACTTTGCAAACCATTGCCAAGCAAACTGTATTAGATAGTTTAACCAATTGGAGAATTGGAAAATATAATTTACCAAAAAGTTGTAGCGCAATTGATACAACACATCAGCCAAATGGAGTAAATGAATTTACAAAAAATGAAATTTCAATTTATCCGAATCCTGCAAATGATTATGTAGTATTGAGTACAAAGTATTCAGTGAATACAATTGAAGTTACAAATGTGTTAGGTCAAGTTTGTATTATTTCGCCTTTACAAGTAGGCAAGGGAAATGTTTCTATCAACATTGAACATTTGCCAAGTGGAATTTATTTTTTGAAAACAATTGATGATAAAGGTTTTCAGCAGATTGTGAAATTTGTAAAAGAATAATTTATACAAAAAACCTTTCTTTTTCTTCATCAGTTGGAACGCTGCAAGTATTTCTTTTGCCAAACCACTGATAGCGGTGTTTTGCAATGAATTTGTAAACTGAGTCACGAATAAATTTAGGAAATAGTAAAATAAATTTTCCTACTATTTTATAAAATCCACCTACTTCAATTAATATATTGGCTGTAGCATCTGAGTAAAAATAAGCAGTGTTGTTTTTAATAAAAATTATTGAATTAATATCAACCGTAAAATTAATCTCAGTTAGTTTTTTTTTAGCAAATTCAGATTGAAGCGAAGCGAATTGCAGTGTTTTCTTTGTATCAATCCTAATTAATAAATCAACAGTGTTGTTACACATATTGCAAATACCATCAAACAAAACTATGGATTGATTTTTTGTTAAACACATAGGCACCTAGTTTTTTTTCTACTTTTTATTTTTTTTCAAAACGAAGTTTTACTATGTCTTCTTTTCTTGAAACCTTCATTAGTAAAGGATTTTAAATATGCTTTGCAAACATAGCACAAAAAATATTTTCTAAAATTTGAAATTGAATTATGAAATCTATTATGACTATGTGTTTCATGTTTTATGCAACCTTTAATTTTATTTTTTGTTTTTTAATCACTTTATTAGTTGCAATTTTTTTTCGAATACGGCTTAAATGTTCTGGTGTTATTCTTAAATAAGAAGCAATCATATTTAATGAAACACGTTCTAATAATTCGGGGCGTTGTTCAATTAATTTTTTGTATCGCTGTTCAGGGCTCATTGTTTTTTCAGTAAGTATTGAATCCATTAATTCAATAAAACTTTGTTCGGCTATTAATCTGCCAAAGCGTTCACCAGCATGGTATTTATCATACATTAAATATACAGCAGGTCGGGGGATTGATATTAATTCACAATCTTCTAAAGCTTGTAAAACGCAAATGGATTTTTGTTGTGTTGAAAAACTGAAATAGTCAGTTAAGAACTTATTTTCAGCAAAAAAATCACCTGTAATTTCACGGCCTTCAGCAGTGAAATAGTAACATCGCATCAAACCTGAATTTACAAAATATACATGTTTGCATACTTCATTATAATCTAAAATAATTTCACCTTTTTTTACATTTCTGATTGTAAAAAATGAAATAAAATCATCCCAACATTCATTGTTGAGTGGAAGTATGGTATCCATTACTTGTTTTATATTGTTTACGTTCATGCTATTAAATTTATTTACAAAGCTAAAGCAATAGTTTCATAGTTAGCTGTGATAATATTATTGTAAAACAATACTTCACATTATATATTTAGTTTGATAAATACTTCTTAAACAATTCCATTTTCATTTCAATTTCCTGATGCATTTGTTTTGATATTTTTTCAAACGGAAAAATTTCGGTGGTAATTTTTTTTCCTGTTATGGTTCGTTTCCAAGTGCCAATGATTTTTCCATTTTGAATTATTATAGGTTTGAACATTCCGTTTTTGGTGGCAACTTCCCAATATTTTTTCTTTTCTATAATATCATCACGATGATTGTAGCTGATTATATATTCATCAAAAGCAGGCAGCAAATGTATTTGTGGATGGGCTATTATTCCACCTTTTAAGGGGGTGAGAGGGATGTTGTTGTTATCAAAAGCAAAATAAATTTGTTCACCAACAATAATTTTTTCTAAATTTATTTGGATAAAACTAATTGCTTTTTTTGCATCAGTTTGATTTAAGCCACTCCACCAACTAAAATCTTTGAGCGTTGCAGGTGAATGGCTTTGAAAATAAATTGTTGCCAATTTTGCTAACGCTTCATCTCGTGTTAATTTTTTAAAAACAGGAATTCGTTCATCTATTAAGGCATAAGTAATTTCTTTTCCTTTTCGTATGCCATTGCACACCAAGCTGTTTAGCTCACAATGAAACATGATGTGAGCCGAACGATAGCCATCAGTTTTTATTTTTTCCTTTTGCAAAACCATCATTATTTCATCACGGGTGCAATGGTTTTTTTTCTGCAATAATTTCAGAATAATTTTTTCTGATTTGATTAAATCCTTTGTTTCTAAATCAACACTTTTGTTGTATGAATTTAATGTCCTGATAAGTTGTGGGGCCGATAAATCCATCATCCACCTTAAGTTTTGGGCTGATACAATATGCCATGTAGGGCGTAAAATATGGGTTCGTATTATTTCACCATTGTTTAATGCATCTTCAATTTTATTTTCATTCTGATTAGGCAAACGTAATGCTACAGCCCATTTGCTCATTTCATAATCTTGCGATTGCAAAGCACCCATCCAATTAGCTATTTGGTTGGGAGTAGTAAATTGTTGCACTGAAATTTGTTGCAGTTGTAGCCTAAGGTTTGTAATCTGCATATTGATTTTTTTTTATTAGATGCTGATATGAATTTTAAAATGTAAATAATTGGTACTTTATATTTAACTAATCAATTGTTCAAAAAAACCACCAATTTGGCTTTTTGTATCAATAAAATGTATTTCATAAATCCAATATCGCTTTTGATTAAAAATATCAAGCGTAGCAATTAATTGATGATTATCAGCATGAAAATAATTATTGATTTCATCACCCAAAATAAGTTCATGAGGGAAGTTGCCAATTAAATGTCCGCAATGATGATTGCCATATTGCCAACCCATTTTTAATGCAAGTTCTTTAGTGAAGTTATAAAATTGACTGCAAGTTAAAGTAGCGTAATTTTCATCAAAAAAATGTTTGCCTATATGCCATGCTTGTTCCACGTCATTTTTTAATTTCAATTTTTGTGCATCATTTCCAATTACATAAGTTCTACCAAAGTCAGCTTCCCACTCCTCAAACACGGGCCCAAAATCAATAAATAAAATATCATTTTCATTAATTATTAAATCAATGGGGTTAGCCTGATAGGGTAGTAAAGTGTTCACTCCGCATCTTACAATACGTTTATGCCAAAATTTTTTGATATTGAATAATTCATCAGCAAGCTGATAAAGCTTAGTATTTAGTTCACTTTCAAGTTGGTTGGCTGAAAAATAATTTCGGTTTTCGGCCTCAGTAAAAAGTTGTTTGGCTTTTTTTTCTGCCAATATTAAATTAGATATCATGGTAAATGGTAGCAATAAAAAAAGCGCAATAAAAATTGCGCTTTTAAAAAAATAGTGAAATATAATTAAGCTAATTTTACATTAACTGCATTTAATCCTCTTTTTCCTTCTTGTACATCAAAGCTAACATTGTCACCTTCTTTAATGGTATCTTTTAAGCCAGATACGTGTACAAATAATTCTTGGCCATCTTCAGTTTTGATGAATCCAAATCCTTTTTCAGTGTTGAAAAATTTTACTGTTCCTTTTTGCATTGTAATTTAATTTATAATTTCAGCAAAGCTAAACATTTAGCTTAATACTTTTCATCATTTATTGATATTATAATTTTGTAAAAAAATAATTTTAAAAAAATCGAATGGAAACTTTGTAAATGAAAATAGTTTCCATAGTTTTGTGGCCGTTAAAATAAACTGCTTTACAATAGCAAATAAAGCAATTGAAGGAATATTAAATGAACGATACAAAACTAAAAATAATTCAAGCCTCCTACCAGCTGTTTCATAAGTTGGGCATTCGTTCCATCACTATGGATGATATTGCACATGAAGTAGGAATGAGTAAAAAGACTATCTATCAACATTTTGCTGATAAAGATGAAATTGTAAAAGAAGCAATTCAAGCACATATAAGTTTAATTCAAAAAACAATGGTTGAAGTAAAAAATCAATCAAAGGATGCCATTCAGGAAATGTTATTATCAAGCGAAAGAATGGTTGAATTTATTAGAGGAATGAATCCTGCGGCCTATAATGATATGAAAAAATATTATCCGGCTGCTATGCAATTGTTTGAAATTCATCAACAAAAATTTTTTTATTCAGTGATTGAAGCCAATATAAAATGGGGTATATCCGAAGCATTATATCGGCCTGATGTGGATATTGAAATAACGGCTTATAAACGAATAAATGAGGTTGAATCGGGCTGTAATCCTGAATTATATCCTATTAAAAAATTTAATATTGAAACCATTCAAAAATGCTTGTTGGATCAATTTATGCATAGCATCTGCACTTTGAAAGGACACAAATTAATTAATAAATACAAAAACATTGAAGAAAACTAAATACAAATTATGATATACGATTTACGATTTATGAAACAAAAATTTACAAAACAAAAAAGCGTTTTGCTAATTGTGATGGGTGTGATGTTGATAAGCAATAGATCATTTTCACAAACATCATTTACCTTGCAACAAGCAATTGATTATGGATATTTACACTCATCAAAGTTGCAAAATGCAATTTTAGATGAGAAAATTACGGAAGAAAAAATTAAGGTATTCAGGGGTAGTGGTATGCCGCAAATAAAGGCAAGTGCTGAAACAAAATATTTTCCGTATGTACCAACTAATGTAATCCCCAATTTTATTGCACCAAGTGTTGCAGGTGTATTAAATGGAGTTGACGAAGGACAAGTGGCACAAGGCAAACCACGATTATTTTTTCCGAATGAAGGTGCTGCCACTGCTGCTGCTGACCCTAATAATTATCCGCTTATAGCTGCACAATTTGGTACTAAATATAATACAGCTGTATCTGCAAATGCTTCGTGGTTGGTAGCTGATGCAAGTTATTTTTTGGCGTTAAAGGCACAAAAAGAATTAATTCAATTAATGAAGTATAGTACTGAACGATCAAAATTAGATGTTGCCGAACAAATAAGTAAAGCTTATTACACAACTATTATTACTGAAAAAAAATATGATTTTTTAGTTGCTAATATTCAAAGAATTAAAAAAACATTAGATGATGCAAAAGAAAGTAATAAGCAAGGATTTGTTGAAAAATTGGATGTAGATAGGTTGCAATTAGCTTACAATAATTTAATAACGCAAGAAACAATAGTTAAAACGATGGTTGATATCAGTTATTCAGTTTTAAAATTTCAAATTGGTTATTCATCGGAACAAAACATTTCCTTAGTTGATACATTGAATAGTAATCAACTAAAAACAATCGCAATAAATTCAAACTTTAATGTTGAAAGTAGGTTAGAGATTCAGCAAGTAAATAAAGGAATTGAATTAACAAAATTACAACTGAAAGCAAGGGATATGGCATGGATGCCAAACTTAGTAGCATTTGGAAGTTATAGTACTACACATGCTGCCAATAAGTTAGATTTTATGAATAAAAAAGCAAACTATTATACTATGGGTGTAGTAGGGTTATCTGTAAATGCAACCATTTTTGATGGACTTCAAAACAAGCATGAAAAGGCGCAGCTTAAAATGAAAATAAAGCAGTATGAAAATTCATTACATGATGCGAAAATAGCCTTAAATCTTGATTACAAAACAACAGCAACTATTTTAAAAAATTCAATTTTATCTATTGAATCGCAAGTTGAAAATTTAGAATTGGCTAATGAAGTGAATAGGGTTTCTAAAATTAAATATCAAGAAGGTGTAGGTTCAAATTTAGAATTACTAACTGCTGAAACTTCTTTAAAAGAAGCTCAAACAAGCTATTTAAGCGCATTGTACGATGCCTATATTGCTAAAGTAAATTTCGAAAAAGCAACTGGCACTTTAGTAAAATAATTTCTATATCAAACAAAATAAATAAAACATCAAACTATATAAAATGAAACAATACATTCTAATAACCGCAGCAGCAGCAATTTTTATGGCTTCGTGTGGCAGTAATCAAGGCGGCGATAAAAAAGCTGAATTGGAAAAATTAAAAACCGAGTATAAATCGTTAGGCGAAAAAATTAAAACCTTAGAAACCGAAGTAAACAAAGGTGTTAAAAATGAAAATTTAATAAAGTTGATTCAGCTAACAAAAATTGAACCCTCAACTTTTAATCATTATATTGAATCGCAGGGCAATGTAGAAGCAAAAGATAATGTGTGGGTAGGCACTAAAATGCCAGGTATTACAGTAACTAAAATATTGGTACATGAAGGAATGCAAGTAAAAGCCGGGCAAGTATTAGCCGAAGGCGATGCTACTGCTACACAAAATCAATTGGCTGCTGCCGAAATTAATTTGGCAAATGGCAAAACTACATTTCAACGTGTTGAAAATTTATGGAAACAACATATTGGAACTGAGATAGCTTATTTACAAGCTAAAGCACAAGTTGAAAGCGGCGAAAAACAAGTAGAAGCATTAAAAGCACAAATTAATTATTCAAAAATTATTGCCCCATTCAGTGGTGTGGTTGATGAAGTGAAAATTAAAGAAGGCGAAATGGTAGGAATGATGTCGCCAGG
>JBEANU010000287.1:0-15000 GCA_041165265.1 Bacteroidota bacterium
CAGGCTGAGTGTAGGAAATTGGATGGAAATATTTTTATCATGATGATAAACTACATGCAAAATTAAATGAGCATAGTTTTTATCTAATTGATGTTTGTGTTTTTCAAAATCAGAGGAGTGAATATGAATTTCAATATTACCAACTAAAGTTACATTTCCTATTTTAATTTTGGCTTGTAAAAAATCGGGCCCAGCATTATGGTTATGCGTACCCACATTTAAAATAGTAATTGCTTCACCATCTGTTGTTATTAGCGATGAAGGGTTGAATAGCTTATGTTTCCAGATATAATGAAGAAAAGATTCTGTCATTGTTTTGATACGTATTTTTACCTACAATTTTAAACTGAAATACTTATTTTATTTGTTTTAAAACGTAATATTTTTGTGTTAAGATTTTTTCATAGAAGAGTTTATTTTTGGCAACCAAGCCGATGCAGAACGTAAAGTTACTTCATCGGCTTTTTTGTTTTAGCTTATATAATTACAAATAATACCAGCGGCTACAGCAACATTTAATGATTCGGCTTTGCCTTTAGCTGCAATAGTTACAGGCTTGTTTATTAGTGATAAAATGGGAGAACTTATTCCTTTGCCTTCGTTTCCTAATATCATCAAACCTGAAGTAGGCAATTGTTCATGAGCTATATTTTTACCATTCATCACAGCGCCAGCAATGGTTTCAAAATTTTGTTGCTCAATTAGTTTTTTCAAATCGGTATAAAAAATTTGGGTTCGTAAAAATGAACCCATCGTAGCTTGAATAGTTTTTGCATTGAATAAATCAGCACAATCCATGGATGCAAAAATTTGCTGAATACCAAACCACTCGGCGGTTCTAATAATGGTACCAAAATTACCAGGATCCTGAACGCCATCAAGTGCTAGCGACCAATTGTTGAAGGCAAAATTTGGAGTTGTACTGTTTGGAATTTTAACTACAGCAATTGCATCGGTAGTTGCTGAAAGGCTTGATAAACGCTTCATTTCAGCATCGGTTACGATTTTAATTTTTGAAATATTTGTAGATTTATTTTGCTCACAGAATTGTTCAGTAGCATAAACTTGTTCAACTTGCCAATCACTGTTTAAAACTTCAGTACATATTTTATTACCCTCGGCTATAAAGCATCCGTATTTTAGCCGAAATTTTTTATCGGATAACGATTTTACAAACGATATTTGATTTTTTGAAATCATTAATGAATAAATTTTATTTACTTTTTATTGTATTTTTATTTTTGCTGCATTCATGCAGTACTACCAGTCATTTACCTGCCACCCAATATTTATTAAAAAAAAATGAGGTGGTAATTAATTCGCCTTTAAAGTTAGCAACAAAAAATATTTCGCCATCTGAAATTCTTGCGATTGTTCGCCCTTCTGAAAATAAACAAATATTGGGTTTTTTAAAAATATTTGGTATCCGATTCAAATATAAATTAATGATTTACAATGCTTGCTCGGGCGGCAAATTAAATCCAGTTAAAGGTTGGTTTCAAGAAAACTTGGGCGAACATTATTTTGTATATGATTCAATTTTAATAAGGCGTTCAGTTTATCAAATTGAAGATTACTTATTTAATAATGGCTATTATGATGCTACTGTAAGTTATGAAATAAAAAAGAAAGGACGAAAGGCATCAGTAAAATATATCATCAAACCCAAAACACAATTTATTATTAATAATGTGTTTATTCATTCACAAGATTCAGCCATAGGCAAATTGATTAACGATAATAAAGGATTAAGTTTAATAAAATTTGGAGCGCCCTTTAGCAGCCTTACATTAAGTGCTGAACGGGAGCGTATTGAGCTGCTTTTGCGCAATAATGGGTATTATAACTTTAGTCAACAATATGTGTATTATACTTTGGATAGTGCCATTGTAGCCACTAAAAAAAGCAACGTACTAAAAAATTTATTTACTGAAACTAATCGCCCTGTAAATATTAATATGATGATTAGTAACCCTGAAAGTGGCTTACATCAAAGGTTTACAGTAAATCACGTTTTAATTTATCCTGATTTTAAAACTGATACATTGATGCGCTATACATCATCTGATTCAATAATAATTAATCAATATCAATTTATTTTAAAAAGATTCACCATTAAGCCTGGCGCATTGTTAGATAATATTTTTATTATTCCTAATCATGAATACTCATTGGATAAGCATCAACTAACAGCGGCAAGATTAGGTGCTTTAGGAATTTATAAAACGGTAAATATTCAATTTGTTCAAACTTCAATAAATACATTAAATTGCTACGTGTACTTAGTTGCTAGCAAAAAACGTGAATCATCAGCCGAGGTTCAAGCCAGCACCAATAGTGATTTTATTGGAGGTGGAGTAAATTTTAATTATAAAAGCAAAAATATTTTTAAAACAGGAGATATATTTTCGTTAAGTACAAAAGGTTCATTAGAATCGCCTTTTGAAAATACTAATAAAGCATTTAATGTATTAGATATTGGCGGACAGGCATCCATTCAATTTCCACGATTTATGCTGCCTTTTAAAACAAAAAGTTCATCACCATATGAAAATGCGAAAACAAAAATATCAGCATCCTTTAATTATCTATCTCGAAAAAATTATTACACACAAAATCAAACTAATTTTTCATTTGGGTACGATTGGAACGAATCCAGAAAAAAGCACCATTACTTAAATCCGCTAGTTTTAAGCTTTGTTAGCTACCCTGAAAAAAGTAATGCATTTAATGATATTTTAAATCGCAATCCATTGTTGATTGGTAGCTTTCAATCACAATTAATTCCTGGTATGAATTACACTTTTACTTATACCTCACTAAACCCAAATGCACAAAAAAGGAGTATTTATTACTTAAAGATTTTTGCGGATGTGGCAGGTAATTTATCAATGTTGGCCATCAATACAACTAAACACAATGCACCCTATAAATTATTTGGAAATGAACTTTCACAATTTGCTAAATTGGATATTGAAAATAGATTAAATGTAAAAATTGCAAACCGTCAAAATTTGGTGTTCAGAACCGCAACAGGCATTGGCAAAGCTTATGGCAATAGCACTATTTTGCCCTATGTAAAACAATTTTATGCAGGTGGGCCCAATGGAATGAGGGGCTTTAGAGCCAGAACAGTAGGGCCTGGCGCATATCGCTACAATAAAAAATATGTTGATACTTTTGAAAATGAAACTGGCGATATAAGATTAGAAGCAAATTTAGAATACCGATTTCATTTATGGTGGTATTTAAATGGCGCAGTGTTCAGCGATATTGGTAATGTATGGTTAATGAAAGCAGATAAATTGAGGCCTAACGCCAATTTTGATATCCATAAATTCTATCAACAATTTGCTGTAGATGCTGGTATTGGTATCCGATTCGATTATAAATCGTATTTTTTATTACGCTTTGATGTGGGCTTTCCGATGGTTCAACCCTATGAACAAAAATGGTTAGGCGATGATATTTTATTGCGTTCATCATCGTGGCGAAGTCATAATTTAAAATATAATTTGGCAGTTGGTTATCCATTTTAATGGAACGCCAATTTAGTAACATTAAATTGAAATTAATTTTTACCTTCGCACTGCATTTGGTTCTTTAATCCGATTTATTTTTCGGTAAAAGATTAAAAGGGAACCCCGTTAAAATCGGGGGCTATTCCCGTAACTGTAAGCTTTTCATCTTGTTTTTAAAAAGGTGATTGATGCACTAAAACCACTGTAATATTTACGGGAAGGTGGCATCATTAAGCAAGCCAGGAGACCTGCCAAATGTAACAATATTCAATGCTTCGGGAAAAAAGCTAATGAAATTTTAAAAGATTTTTCAGCATCTTTTATTTTTCTACCCTTCTTTTTTAAGCATTAATTACAATTAAACGCAATGCTTAAACCGGTACTTATTTTTTTATTAATGCTTTTTATGAGCACCCATTTATGGGCGCAAATAAAAATGGAAGATTCATTGCATTATTTAAAGCAAGTAAATATTCAATCTAATAGATTAAGTAATTTTTCAGCAGGAAATAAAATTGTGCATGTTGATACCGCAACCATGCAGCAGTATCAAGTTTCAAATTTAAGCGACTTATTGAATCAGGAAAGTTCAATTTTTGTAAAATCTTATGGCATGGGCTCCTTAGCAACTACCTCTTTTCGTGGTGGTAGCGCCCATCAAACTGCCATTTTATGGAACGGATTTAATATAGGCAGCCCCATGAATGGCATGGCTGATTTATCATTAATTCCGAACGGAATTGCAAACCAAATTTCACTGCAATACGGCGGTGCTAGTGCATTGTGGGGTAGCGGAGCTATTGGTGGTAGCATTCATTTAAATAATAATGCTGAATTTAATAAGGGTATTATTAATGAAATAAAATTATCGCATGGTAGCTTTAAAAATAACCAGCAACAAATAAGTATAGTTGTAAGCCAGAAAAAATGGATAATAGGTTTAAAATATTTTAATTCAGCGGCGCAAAATAATTTTGAGTACAACTCAATATATTCAAATCAAAAAACTAAAATTGTAAACACTAATGCACAACTAAAAAGTAAAAATATATTGTTTGAAAATTATTTTAAACTCAATAAAAATCAAACCTTAAATTTATTTTTTTGGTATCAAAATACGGAGCGAAATATTCCACCAACTATGTTGCAAAGTAGTAATAATTCATCTCAAACAGATATTCATTATAGAGTAACATCTGAATGGAAATTGATTCAACAAAAATCAAGCAATTACATACGGGCAGCTTATTTCAATGAATCATTGCTGTATCAGGATAAAGCATATAATTATCATGATACAAGCAAATGGCACAATGTAATTATTGAAGCTGAACGCAAAATTAAATGGAATAATTGCCATCAATTAAATGTGGGTTTCAATAACACCAACATTGCCGCAAAGGCATCTACATTTTATTCAAAAATTCAAAATCAAAATAGAGTAGCAATTTTTGCATCGTACCAATATCAATCTAATAATAAAAAAGTAGAAGCAAATATTTCAAGTAGATATGAATGGTTGCAAAATTATAAATCGCCTTTTGTAGGTAGTATGGGAGCTACTTATAAAATATTAAAATGGATTACAATTAATGCAAGTGCTGCTAAAGTTTTTAGATTACCAACTATGAATGATATGTATTGGTATCCTGGTGGTAATGCAGCATTGTTGCCTGAAAGTGGCTACACTGAAGAGTTAGGCTATCGTGCTAAATATGATAAACGAAAAATAAGTTTTATATCAGATGTTACATGGTTTAATAAAAACATCAATAATTGGATTGTTTGGTTGCCCGGTTTAAGTTATTGGTCACCACAAAATGTGATGAAAGTATGGAGCAGAGGGGTTGAAACTAATCATTCAATTATCTATAAAATCAATACCTTAAAATTTCATTTATCGGTTATTTCAAACTATGTAGTATCAACAAATGAATTGGCAAAAACACTAAATGATGAATCAGTGAATAAGCAATTATTGTATGTGCCGATGTATAGCGGACGTGCAAAATTTAGTATGGAATATCATCAACTTACGTTTAGCTATCAGCATCAATACACTGGGTATAGATATACATCAACCGATAATACTGAATATTTAAAGCCTTACAACATAGGCTCAGCCTACGGTACATATAGTATTGAAAAAAATAAATACAAAATTTTACTTTTTATTCAATGTAATAATATTTGGAATGTTGAGTATCAAACTTTATTAAATAGAGCAATGCCTGGTTTTAATTTTAATAAAGGTATTGCATTTCAATTTCATCAATCAAACAAAAAATAACAATTAAAAATCAACAAAAAATGAAAAAAAGATTACAACAAATTTTAATCGCAACTGCCATTGCAGTTGCAAGTGCAACATCGATAAAAGCACAAACAATTTCTGATTTTGAAAATTTAACTTTAGCAAAATCTGATACTTTTTGGGATGGCTCAGCAACACCTAATGGTGCTACTTTTCAAAGCGGCAACGCAATTTTTTTAAATAAGAATGGTGGTGGTTTTTGGAATGGGTGTTCCTATTCAAATACAACTGATAGTTCAACTAGTGGATTCATGAATCAGTATTCAGCAAAGGCTGCACATGGTTATAATAATTCAGCAAATTATGCAGTTGTATCGCCTGATTTATTTGGTAATGTACCTGCAAAAATTAAGTTAGCAGGAATTGCAGCTGGCAAACCTGTTAATGGATTTTATGTTACCAACAGTACTTTTGCTTACAATAGTATGAGAGATGGTGATCAGTTTGCAAAAAAATTTGGTGGCGCAACTGGCAATGATGCTGATTGGTTTAAAGTAACCATAAAAAAATGGTTGGGTGGTGTTAAATTAAATGATAGTATTGAATTTTATTTGGCAGATTTTCGCTTTAGCAATAATGCACAGGATTATATTTTAAAAAATTGGACTTGGGTAAATCTTACTGCATTGGGTAATGTAGATAGTTTGGAATTGAACCTTTCATCAAGTGATAATTCAGGTGGTTTTATGAATACACCTGCTTATTTGTGTATTGATAATTTTACTACTGCTGATGTTTTGTTGAACGGTACATTTAATATTGATAACAAAATCAATATTCAATTATTTCCTAATCCTGCATCAAACAAAATAGCAATTAATATGGCTGTAAATAATTTAGATGCCGCTACTGTTAGTATTTACAACACATTGGGTGTTTTGGTATTATCTTCAAAAATGAATACCAATGCAGCTGAATTTTCAATTGATAATTTGGCTAAAGGAAGCTATACTGTAATTGTTGAAAACAGTAATTTTAAAGCTCAAAATTCATTTATAAAACAATAATGAAAAAAATAGTTTCTATCATTTGCTTAATAGCAATTCACCATATTGTAGTAGGTCAGTTTGCACCAGCAGCTGGTAAAATAGGCTCTACTGCTATATTTAAGGATAGTTCAATTTTTGTAGCATGGGCTACAGGCTGCACTATTTCAAAAAGTTATATGGATGTTTCGCATCCATCATTAGGTATTGTATCAGCAGGTGATAGCACTATGGCTTTAGGTAAAGCAGGTAGCAATGGCATTGTTAGTTTAGGTGATGGAGGCACTGCCATTGTTACATTTGCTAATCCAATATTTGATAAAACAGGCTACGATTTTGCGATTTTTGAAAATAGTTTTTTAGATACTTTTTTAGAATTAGCATTTGTTGAAGTTAGCAGCGATGGTATAAATTATTTTCGATTTCCATCTATTTCAAATACACAGGATACCCTACAAATTGGTGCTTTTGACTATACTTACCCAACTAAAATAAATAATTTAGCTGGCAAGTATCGGGCTAATTATGGTACTCCGTTCGATTTAAAAGAGCTTGATTCCATCAACGGACTAAACATTGATTCCATTACTCACATTAAAATAATTGATGTAGTAGGAAGTATTCAAAATACTTATGCAACCTATGATTCAAAAGGAAATAAAATAAATGACCCTTGGCCAACACCTTTTGCATCAAGTGGTTTTGATTTAGATGCCGTAGGATTAATTCATACTAAAATAACCGGAACTGAAAATATAACTGATGAATCTGAATATAATATTTATCCTAATCCTGCTCAAAATGAACTGACTATAGTTTCAAAAAATGGAAAAATAAATGCTTTTAAAATAATGAATGTGGTTGGTGAAATTGTGTTTTCAAATTCAAAAATTGAATTCAATTCAAACAAAATAAATATAGATATTAATAATTTAAAAGGTGGGGTGTATCTTATTCAGCTTGAATTTGACAGCACTACCATCACAAAAAAAATAGTAATTGCAAGATGAAAAATTATTTAATTGGAATAATTATTTTTTTAATAATAGGGATGCAAATAGCTTGCAGAAAGGATAAACCATCGGCAAAAAACCAAACTGTTTCAGTTTCAAAAAGCAGTGTTTATATAACCAATGAAGGTAATTTTCAATTCGGAAACGCTTCAGTAAGTTTATTTGATGAAGTTAATAAAACAGTAACTGATGATTTATTTAAACCTGCTAATAGCCGTCCGTTGGGCGATGTGTGTCAATCATTATTTTTTTTTAATAATAATTGCTATGTTGTTTTAAATAATTCTGCAAAGATTGAAGTTGTGAATGCTACCACATTTGTAGCATCAAATACAATAAATGGATTTAATTCACCTAGATATTTTTTACCTGTAAGCAATCAAAAAGCATATGTATCTGATTTGTATGCTAATAAAATTTGGGTAGTAGATTTAGTTGCCAATAAAATTTCAAATAGTATAAATTGTGTGGGTTGGACAGAACAAATGTTATCACTTTATGGTCATGTGTATGTTGCCAATCGGTCTACAGATAAGGTTTATGTGTTGAATATTGTTTTGGATAAAATAATAGATAGTATAAAAGTTGGTTACGGCCCCAACTCAATTAAGCAAGATAAAAATGGTAATTTATGGGTACTATGTAATGGTGATGCTTCAAAAAATAAGTTAGCATCATTACATCAAATTAATCCCATCAATAATACGGTTATAAAATCTTTAGCATTTACCGATTCTAATGATTTACCAACTCGACTCAATTTTAATAGCACCAATGATACTTTATTTTATCTCAATAAAAATATTTATCAATTATCAATAAACGCAGCACAATTGCCTAATTCAGCCATTATTAGCCAAGGAGGTTCAAATTTTTATAGCCTTGCCATTAACCCCAATAACAATATAATTTATGTAAGTGATGCAATTGATTATGTGCAAAAAGGAACTATTTATCGCTATCTTTCAAACGGAGTTTTAATTGATAATTTTAAAGCCGGTATAATTCCTGGCGATTTTTATTTTCACTAATTATGGTTGTTCAACAAGAAAAAATTTGTGGTATTTGTAATGCTAAATTTATCTGCAATGCCAATGATATAGCTAATTGCCAATGTTATGGCATTAAATTAACAGCAGCCAACACCAAGTATTTGGCTGAAAAAAATTTGGATTGTGTTTGTAAAAATTGCCTTGTTGAATTAAGTAAAATATATTAAAAATTATTGCATTATTTTTGGTTTCAATATTTTTTTATCTACAAATAATGCGAACTATAATTTTACTCAGCTTATCAAATATTTTCATGACGTTTGCATGGTATGGTCATTTAAAATTTCAGAATGTGCCTATCTGGAAGGTGATATTAATTTCATGGGGCATCGCTTTTTTTGAATATTGTTTAATGGTTCCTGCTAATAGATTAGGCGCTAAGGAGTTTAATGTGTATCAATTAAAAACAATACAAGAAATTATTTCGTTGGTGGTGTTTTCAATGTTTGCCATATTTTTTTTAAATGAACCATTTCATTGGCGTTATGCAGTAGCTTTTGCATTAATAGTTGTAGCAGTATATATCGTTTTTTCAAAGTAATTTAATCATGAAATATTTTTTCATTATTTGTTGTGTTACATTAAATTTTGTAACGAAAATTTATGCCATTGAGCCCATTAATTATGCTGCAAAAAATGCGGCAATGGGCAATACAGGTGTGGTGAATAAAGATGTAAATTCATGTTTTACAAATCAAGCAGCTTTGGCGTTTCTTACCAGAGTGCATATTGGTATTGGTTTTCAGCAAAAATTTATGTTGAGTGATTTACGACAAATAGCAACAGCAATTGCATTACCAACAAAAACCGGAACAATTGCCTTAAGTGCCTTACACTTTGGTTTTGATGAATATAACCATACAAAAATGGGACTTGGAATTGGAAAAAAATTAAGTGAAAAAACAAGCATTGGGTTGCAGTTAAATTATTTGCAGCAGCATATTAGTAACGAGGCAAATCTTAGCGCATTTACATTTGAAGCAAGCATGTTTTCACAAGTTTCAAAAAAGGTAAGTTTGGGCTTTCATATGTTTAATCCTTATCCATTCAACCGAAATTTATTTCAAGCACAATTACCCTCATTGGCAACTATTGGCTTAGGATGGAGAATATCTAAAACTGTAAATTTTCAATCAGAATTATCGGGTAGTTTAAATTTATTTAAACCCAATTTTAAAACCGGTTTAGAGTATAATCTTACAAAAAAATTTTACTTACGAGGCGGCATCCAATCGCAACCAACTTTGTATTCTTTCGGATTTGGGTATCAATTTAATTCCTTGAAAATTGATTGCAGTAATACTATTCATGCGGTTTTAGGGCAATCACCTCAATTTTCATTAACCTATTTATTGAAGTAGTAAATGAAAAAAATTGCCCAATTTTCGTTCGTGTTTTTAGTCGCTTTGCTGATACAGAATTTACCAAATAAAATTTTTGCACAAGCCATTGATTCAACCAACAATGATGAACAATTACTATTAGAAACTATTGCCTCAAATACTGAATCTGAAATAAAATTTGATATTGAACCTACTCAATTATTGTATTTTAAAACTCATCCAATTAACTTGAATAGCGCTACCGCTGAGCAATTAAAGGAATTGGGGTTGCTTACTGATATTCAAATTAATAATATAATTTCATATCGAAAAACAAATTCAGATTTTGCTAGTGTGTACGAGTTGCAGGTACTTACTACTTTAGATTTAATTATTATAAAAAGAATTTTACCCTATATTAAAATAGATGGTAGTATAGATGATTTTCAAATACCATTTAGCAAAATAATTACAACAGGAAGGTATCAAATTATTTCAAGATTAAGTTCGTTGTTTCAAACCGCTGAGGGTTATAAGCCAGATGAATTAAGCATTTTGCCATCAAATAAATATTATGAAGGAAATAAATACAGATTTTACAATCGGTTTAATTATTCATTTGGCAATAAATTAAGTTACGGAATTACAACAGAAAAAGATGCAGGTGAGGCCTTTTTTAATGGTTCTCAAAAATCAGGATTTGATTATTATTCAGCGCATTTTTATTTAAAAACTAATAGCGCATTTGAAGCCATCGCAATTGGTGATTATGAAATTAAAATTGGGCAGGGATTGCTGATGTACACTGGTTTTGGATACACCAAATCGGCCATGGTTACATCTATTAAAAAAGAAATTTATAGTGTGCTATCGCCTTATAAATCAAGCAATGAATTCAATTATTTAAGAGGAGCCGCTTTTACTTTTCGACTTAATAAAAACAATAGAATTACACCTTTTTTTTCATACCGAAAGTTAGATGGAAATGTTGTTAGCAACGATTCAACCATATCTACTGATGATGCTGTAACTACCATTGTTCAAGGTGGCTATCATCGAACACAAAATGAAATAGCGGATAAAAATACACAGGCATTGCAAATAATTGGAGCTACCTATTTATATAAAAAAAATAATTTAAAATTAGGTATAAGTGCCATTCAAGCAAGCTTTGGTAAAGCTATTCAAAGGCAAAATCAGCCTTACACGTTGTACAATTTTCAAGGAAAAAATTGGGGTGCATCAGGGTTTGATTACAGCTATATTTATAAAAATATCAATTTTTTTGGTGAGGCAAGTTTCAATAATTTTAAACAATACGCCACTGTAAATGGTTTAATGGCTTCATTGGATTCAAAATTAGATGTTGCAATATTATATAGAAAATATACCCCTGGATATTACTCATTGTATTCATTAGGCTTTTCTGAAAATTCAAATAATATCAATGAACAAGGTATTTATATGGGTGCTATTATTAAACCATTCAATCAAATTCAAATAGCTGCATATGCTGATTTTTTTAAATTTCCTTGGTTAAAATTTGGGGTTGATGCACCATCTTCAGGCTTTGATTATTTTTTGCAAGCTACTTACAAACCTGATAAACTAACCGTTTTATTTATTAGATATCAACTAAAGCAAAAACAAACTAATAAAGTTGGTGTAAATTTAGCAAATTTAATTTATGAAAAAACGCATAACATTAGGTTTAATGCTAGTTATAGCGCATCACCAACAGTTACACTGCATAATAGATTAGATGTAAAAATATATGATTTGCAATTTGAAAAACAAGCAGTTGGTTTTATGATTTTGCAAGATGTAAGCTACAATCCTGCAAAAAAACCTTTTGATTTTACGGGCAGAATTTCATTGTTTAATGTACTTAATTTTAACACACGTATTTATGCTTTTGAACAAGATGTGCCTGGTAGTTTTTCAGTGCCAATGTTCTATGGCAAAGGGTTTCACAGTTTTATCATGGTACATTACCGCATGAATAAAAAAATAGATGCATGGGTAAGAGTAGGTGAAACATTTTACCCTGATGAACAAACTATTGGTAGTGGTTTAGATTTGATTAACTCAAATCATAAAACAGATTTTAAATTACAAATTAGATTTACACTTTAAAAAATAATAAAAAACAAAATGAATTTATCCCTTCAAAATAAAAATGCAATTGTTTGTGGTAGCACCCAAGGTATTGGTAAAGCAATTGCCATTGAGTTGGCTTTGTTAGGCGCTAATGTTACCTTATTGGCACGTAATGAAGTAACATTAGCCGAGGCAATTAAGGATTTAGATGTTTCAAAAAATCAACAACATAAATTATTAATAGCTGATTTTGCAAGGCCCGATGAATTAAGAAATGTAATTGCTACACACTGTGAAAATAACATTTATCATATTTTAATCAATAATAGTGGAGGCCCTACAAGTGGCGCCATTACTGATGAAAGTACAGATAAATTTTTACAAATATTCAATCAACATTTAATTTGTAATCAAATAATGGCGCAGGCTGTTTTGGGCGGAATGAAAACAGAAAAATATGGCAGAATTATAAATGTAATTTCAACATCAGTTAAGCAACCTTTGAAAAATTTAGGGGTAAGCAACACCATCAGAGGTGCTGTTGCTAGTTGGGCAAAAACGTGGAGTTTTGAAGTTGCTAAATTTGGAATTACAGTAAATAATGTATTACCTGGTGCCACTTCAACCAATCGGTTAAAAGTTTTAATCGAAACAAAATCATCAAAATTAAATACTGAAATAGTTGAAATTGAAAATGAAATGTTGAATGAAATACCTGCAGGGCGATTTGGTGACCCAAGTGAAATAGCTGCATTGGCGGCTTTTTTAGCCTCACCTGCCGCTGCTTATATTAATGGTTGTAGTATTCCTGTTGATGGCGGTAGAACAGCCGCTATTTAATTTAGTATCATGCAAACCAAAAAATACCAACATATTTTTTTTGATTTAGATCATACAATTTGGGATTTTGAAACCAATTCAGCATTGGCTTTACAAGTACTCATGACAAAATTTAATTTTGATGAATTGGGGTTTGATAGGGATAAATTCATTGCCCGATATAGTTATCATAATTCAAAGTTATGGGAGCAACTTGAAAGGGGTTTAATTACTAGAGCTGAGGTAAAAGTTAATAGATTTTTATTCACTTTAAATGAATTTAATTGTACTAATTTTGAGCTTGCAAAGGCTATGGATACTGAGTATTTGAAATTATTACCATTAGAAAATAATTTATTTGAGGGCGCTATTGAAGTGTTGGAATATTTGCAACCAAAGTATAAATTACATATTATCACAAATGGTTTTTTAGAAGTACAAAAACAAAAGCTAAAAAATAGTAATCTTGAAAAATATTTTTGTGAGCTCATTACATCTGAAGAAGCAAATGCCAACAAACCCAATATTGAAATTTTTAATTTTGCATTTGCTCGTACCCAAGCCAATGCAGATACTAGTATAATGATTGGTGATAACCCTTTTGCTGATATGCAAGGCGCATTAAATGTAGGAATGGATAGAATTTTATTTAATACCATGCAACATAAACATCAAATTGAGGTAACAAAAGAGATTAAATCACTTACTGAATTAATTCAATTTTTATAAAGTACTAATTAATATTACAACCCTGATGAGAAGATATACCATTTTTTTTATGCTTTTATTGATGTGTGATGCAATTTATGCACAACAAAAACTAACCATAAAAATTGTGGATGCAATAACTACAATGCCTATTATTGGCAGCATGGCAGTGGCTAATATAGGGGCTAATAGGCATCAGTCAATTGGTGGAGTGGCTGATGAAAATGGGTTTATTAATTTGGAACTGAAACAAGATTCAGTATATTTTTTTTCAATCAGTTATTTAGGGTATCAAAATTTCAATCAAAAAATTATTGCAAACTGGAAAGCGGATGAAACAAAGACGATTAAAATATTTTTAGAAACTAAATTGAATTCATTGAATATTGTTCGAATTTCAGCCAATAGAACCGATGATAGAATTGAAGACGCTCCCACAAAAGTTGAAGTATTAGGTGAAGAAGAAATGGCAGAAGAGAGTGCTTTAAAACCAGGTAATGTGGTTAGTTTACTTGGTGATTTGTCGGTGATTCATATTCAACAAACATCAGCAGTGAATGGTAATTCAGTGATTAGATTGCAAGGGTTAGATGGGCAGTATACTCAATTAATGAAAGATGGACTGCCGATGTATGAAGGATTTTCAGGTAGTTTTGGAGTGCTCTCAATACCACCTTTAGATTTAAAACAAGCTGAAATTATTAAAGGCTCATCTTCTACATTGTACGGTGGTGGAGCTATTGCTGGTTTAATCAATCTGGTTTCAAAAGAACCAACAGATAGTTTAATTGGCACAATATTGCTCAATCAATCAACCTTGAAAGAAACTAATTTGAATTTTTTTGTAACAAAAAAAAATAGAAAAACCGGGTTTACTTTTTTGGGTGGTCAAAATTATCAGCAAGCCGTTGATGTAAATAAAGATGGATTTTCAGATGTACCAAATGTAAAACAATCAATTTTGCACCCTAAATTTTTTATCTATCCCAATAAAAAAATAACTATTATTTTAGGGCTAAATGTAATTAATGAAAGTCGCATTGGGGGTGATATGCTAGCAATAAAAGCGGAACCTGATTCTATTCACACATTTTTTGAAAACAATCAAACTTCAAGGTTTGCATTTGATTATAAATTAATGAGGAATGAAAAACAACATCATTTT
>JBEANU010000288.1:0-2672 GCA_041165265.1 Bacteroidota bacterium
AGAACCAACGCCAAGAACAAACGTTTATTCCTGCTATTCCGCAAAACAATATTTTTTTAAACGAAACAAATTACACCAAAATAAAGCCAATAGGCATTACAGCCAGATACATTAAAACCAAAATTTATTGCAATAAAAAAATAGCCGATGGCAAACCGGGCGCTGGCGAAAAAGCTTGGCTTTTTATTGATGAAATTGAAGTGAAGTAAGAAGATGCTGTTTCGTTGATTAGTCCATTTTATTTAATTAGTTTTATTGTATAAATGCGGTGAGGCAGCATACTTGCCAAAGCAGAAAATACCCAATGTAGAGGCTTGACAATTTTATTTATTATTACTTATCTTCAACTTTTAAATATTAATTAATGACTCCATTTGATAAGGCTTTTGAAGATGTTAAACTGCTTGTAAAAAAGTTTGAAAGCAACTATCAACATTATATGTCAGCCACTTATAGTGAAAGTGAGGCAAGGCAAGATTTTATTGATGATTTTTTCATGGCTTTAGGTTGGGATGTTACACATCGTTACCAAACCAATCCTTACGAACAAGAAGTAAAAATTGAACGTAGTCAAAAGCAACAAAATGAATCGGCTCGTAAAAGAGCTGACTATGCTTTCTTCTTAGCACCCAATTTTAAAGACGAAGTATTTTTTGTAGAAGCCAAAAAGCCAAGTGTTTTAATTCAAAACAATCCACAGCATTATTTCCAAACTATGCGTTATGGTTGGAATGCAGGCTGCCCTGTGAGTGTACTGACTGACTTTGAAGAATTAGTAATTATTGATTGCCGCAGCAAACCCGATATAAAATATGCTTTGAATGGCAAGCATAAAAGTTATCGCTACACTGACTATACGAACAAAGAAAAGTTTGCTGAAATCTATTGGCTATTTGGCAGAGAAGCGGTTGCCAACAAAAGCATTCAAAAGTATGCTGAAAGCTTACCGAAAGCCAAAGGCAAAGCCACACAAAAGGCTTTATTCAAAGGTGGTTATCAGGCTATTGACGATAGCTTTTTAGAATACATTGATGGCATTCGTGAAAATTTAGCTAAAGCATTTAAAAAGAATGATGCTAATCTTAATAGCGAACAACTCACCGAAGCGGTGCAACGAACAGTTGATAGATTAGTTTTCATTCGGTTTTTAGAAGATAAATTTATTGAAGCCGAACAACATGTAAATAATTGGAGAGGTTGGAAAGATTTTGTAGCCGACTGCCGAAAGCTGGATGCAAAATACAATGGTGTAGTTTTCAAAAAACATTTTATTGATGAACAAAATTTTGCAGGAGCAGAAGAAAATTTGTTTGTAGATATATGCCAAGATATAAGCGGCTTAAATACGCCTTATGATTTCAACTATATTCCTATTCATATTTTAGGAAGCATCTATGAACGCTTTTTAGGAAAGGTGGTGGTGGCTACTGACAAACGAGTACACATAGATGAAAAGCCAGAAGTACGCAAAGCAGGTGGTGTGTATTATACGCCTAAATACATTGTAGATTACATAGTTGAAAACACGGTGGGCAAACAAATAGCAGGCAAAACCCCTAAAGAAATAGCACAATTACATTTTGCAGATATAGCTTGTGGAAGTGGTAGTTTTTTGATTGGTGTGTATGATTGCTTGTTGGAATACCACCTCAAATATTATTTAGATAAGCTACAAGGCAAAACCGAAATTGACAAACGAAGTGAAGACTATGGCAATATAGAATATGCTGATAAACAATGGCGATTGACTTTAAAGCTAAAGCAAGATATATTGCTGAATAATATTTACGGAGTAGATATAGATGCCCAAGCCGTGGAAGTAACCCAACTGAGCTTATTTTTAAAAATGTTGGAAGATGAAAGCCTGAGCAGTACCCAAACAAGACAAGGCAGTGTGTTTAGTAAAGTATTGCCCGATTTAACAAAGAATATAGTTTGTGGTAATAGCCTAATTGGCTTTGATATTATGCAAATGAATGGAGGTTTGTTTGACCATGATGAATTGAAGAAACTAAACCCGATGGACTATAATGCGATGTTCCCAAGTATAATGAGAAATGGAGGCTTTGATGCAGTGGTTGGAAATCCGCCGTATGGAGCTGTATATGAAACACTACAAAAAGAATATTTTATTTCTCATTTCAAAACTGTTGAGGGTAGATATGATAATTTTGAATTGTTTATTGAAAATGGGATGAGGCTATTAATAAAAGACGGTTTACTGGGTTTTATTATTCCAAGCCCTTTTCTAACAAATCTTTATTCAAGAAAACTAAGACAACATTTAGTAAATAACAATTCACTAAAAGAAGTTGTAAGTTTTTCGATGCCAGTATTTGCTGACCCAACTGTTCATACGTGTATTATTATTGCTAGTCGTAAAAAAGAAGATAAAGGAAAAATCACAATAAAAAACCAAATAGATTCAATAGAAAAACTGAATTTAAATTACTCATTTCAAATATCACAAAACGAAGTTAGAAACAATACAAATTCTGTAATTGATGTTTTTGTAAATCCTACAGCTAAGAAGCTCATAGATAAATTATCATCTAAAAGTCAATCATTAGGAGAAATATGTTTTGTTCGGCAATGTATTAAGACAGGTGATGATAATAGTTTAGTTAAAAGTTCGGATTCAAAACTACCAGAGACTTGGAAGCAGTCTTTAA
>JBEANU010000289.1:0-5451 GCA_041165265.1 Bacteroidota bacterium
ATTTATGCACAAAATCATCATTTTGAAAAAGCAAATAATTTAGCGCATCACTTAAAGCAAAATAATTACTCAGTTGATGAAAAACTATACCAAATCATTCAAGATTCATTACAACTAATTAATCTGAAAAAAGATAAATAGTTTGTTCTCAAATTTTAATTTTACAAATCAATTATAAAAGAATTTTTACTGTATGAATATTATTATACCTATGGCTGGCGCTGGCAAAAGAATGCGACCACACACTTTAACAACTCCAAAACCATTGATACCAGTAGGCGGCAAACCAATTGTTGAAAGATTGGCTGAGGATATTGCATCAATGTGTAATGAAAAAATAAATGAAATAGCGTTTGTAATTGGTGATTTTGGTAAAGAAACCGAATTGCAATTATTGGCTATTGCTGAACGATTGGGAGCAAAAGGAAAAATATTTTATCAAGATGTTCCGTTAGGAACTGCACATGCTATTATGTGCGCTGAAGAATCATTAACAGGTAATGTAATGGTTGCATTTGCCGATACATTATTTTATGCTGATTTTAAAATTGAAGCCGATGATGAAAGTGTAATCTATGTGCAAAAAGTGGAAGACCCATCAGCATTTGGCGTTGTGAAATTGAACGACAAAAACATGATTACTGACTTTGTTGAAAAGCCAAAAGAGTTTGTAAGTGATTTAGCGATTATTGGAATTTATTATTTTAAAGATGGCGATTATTTGCGCAGTGAATTAAAATATTTATTAGATAATGATATCAAAGAAAAGGGTGAATATCAATTAACTAATGCCTTAGAAAACATGAAAAACAAAGGCACTCAATTCAAACCGGGGCAAGTAAAAGAATGGTTAGATTGTGGTAATAAAGATGCTACAGTTTATACCAATCAACGTGTATTGGTGTTGAATGAAAAAAATTTAAAAGTGCCTGCATCGGCTACAATTATTAATAGCACTGTAATTCAGCCATGTTTTATTGGTGAAAATGTAACCATAGAAAATAGTGTGGTTGGGCCATACGTTTCAGTGGGTGAAAAAACTTGCATTACAAAATCAGTGATTGAAAATAGTATTATTCAAACAAATACAAAAGTTGATAATACTTGTTTAACCAACTCAATGATTGGTAATTTTGCAATTTTAAATAACAAAATGCAAGATACAAGCATTGGCGATTTTACAACTTTAGGGTAGTTGTATTGCGGCAAGGATTGAAGTGGAAATACTTTTGCCGTATAGCTTTTGAGTGTGGCGCAAAAGATTGTAACGCAAAGCCTGATTGCCGCCCAAATTAATTTTATGAAAAAAATATTTTTACTTTTTGTTGGTTTAATTTTTATTGTGTCATCGTGTAGTACGCATAAGGTAGCTCATCAAGGGGTGCATGAAAGTGCTGATGTGGGCGGCTTAGATGGTAAGGCAAGTGATGATCAAAAAATGTTTTTGGATGCATTAAAGGCGTATTCATTAAATGATATTCCGTTGGCAATTAGTAAATTAAATGAGTGTGTAAGAAATAATCCGAACAATGATGCGGCTTATTATCAATTATCAAAAATTTATATTGAAACGCAGAAGTATGAGCCTGCCTTGCTATTTGCAAAAAATGCAGTGAAGTTAGATTCAAAAAATAAATGGTATCAGGTGCAATATGCTGAAGCATTGGCTTTTAATAATAAATTGATGGATGCCGCAAATGTATATCAGGGGCTGATTGCAGGCGATGCTGATAATGAAGATTATTATTTAACGGCGGCATATTTATACCAAAAAGCTGGTAAGAATGAGGAGGCTTTAAAAATATTTGAAAAATTAGAAGCCAAAAAAGGAATGAGTGAAGAGTTGTGCTTGCAAAAACAACAAGTGTATTTGCGAATGGGAAAAGTTGATTTGGCTGCCGCTGAATTGGAGAAATTAATTACAGAAAATCCTTCGGAGGTTAGATATTACGGTATGTTGGCTGAATTGTATGAGGCAAATAATCAATCGGACAAAGCCATGCAAACGTATGAAAGATTGTTGCAAGTAAGCCCTGGTGATGGTAGGGGATATGTATCAATGGCACAATTTTATTTTAGAAAAAATGATTATCAGCATTTTTATGAAACTTTAACAAAGTGTATTGCATCTAATGAATTATCAGCTGATATAAAAATTGGCATGTTGGGTTTGTTGATTCAGAAGGCAGCTATTGATTCAACAAAGTTGGCTGATGCCTTAGCTCAAACTAATTTATTGGTTGAAAATAATGCTAAAGAAGCCCGTAGTTACGCCATCAGAGGCGATGTGTATGCACAGCTTCATAAAACAAATGAAGCATTATTGGATTACAAAAAAAGTTTAACGATTGAAACTAAAGAGTTTGGGGTGTGGCAGCAATTATTTTTTATGATGAGTGATTTAAAACAAAATGATTCATTGGAAATTTATACAGCTAAAGCTATTCAGCTTTTTCCGGAGCAAGCCCTTTGTTATTTTTTTAATGGCTTTGCTAATGGCCAACTAAAAAATTATTCAAAGGCAATTAAAAGTTTGAAACGGGGCATACCAATGTGTGGCGATAATGCACCATTGCAAGCACAATTTTATTCATCATTGGGTGATACATACCACACTACAAAGCAACATAATGCCAGCGATAGTGCCTACGATAAGGCACTGGAACTAAAGCCTGATGATGCTTTTGTAATGAATAATTATGCTTATTATTTATCGGTTCGAAATCAAAATTTGGATAAAGCTGAAATGCTTTCAAAAAAATCAAATATAATTCAGGGTAGAAATACTTCTTTTCAGGATACTTATGGTTGGATTATGTTTCAACAAAAAAAATATTTTGAAGCAAAAGAATGGATTGAAAAAGCTTACTTAAATGGAGGCGATAAAAATGCTACTATTTTGGAGCATTTGGGCGATGTAAACTTTTTTTTGAAGGATATTACCAAAGCGGTTGAGTTTTGGAAATCAGCCAAACAAGCTGGTGCTAAAGGAAAAATTGATTTAAAAATTGCTGAATCAAAATATTATGAGGAAATAATGGAGGAGTAATGGATGAATTATAGGTGGTAATTAATTTGAGGTGGCAACTTTTATAGTTCAATTAATTTTAACTTTTAAAATTAAGATGTATATCTCTATTAGATAGCTTTTTAAATTTTAGAAAATTTTAATTCACCATCAACTTTGCACGATAAGCTGTTGATTTGCTTTTGAGTTCTATCCAATATATACCTTTAGTCATCAATGATGTATCGATTGTAAATGTGTTTGATTCAATATTGGGTGGCTTTTTGCATTGTTATTTTTTATTGTACTAAATTTCTTGATACTATTCGTCATAGACGAAATTCCACATAAATCCTCGTTGGCTATACACAAGGCTACACTCCAAACGAGGACTAGCAGGGTGATGATTTCTGATATAAATATTTGTATCCAAAATCGCACTTGGTATTGCCACTTGACTTTTGCCATTTATACTGCCTATACATAATAATAAGAGGGTAATTACTTTTTTCATGTGATATTAATTTATAGTTACTTTAAAATTTTTAATTTCTCCATTTTGGTTTTCAATTTGAAAAATATAAAATCCAGTTGCTAATTGGCTTATATCTATTTTGTTTAACTCAGTATTGTCAAATCTTAGTTTAACAACTATTTTTCCAGAACTATTAATAATCGTGGCTTTAAATTTCTTATTATCGGGCTGGTTTGATTTTAGATTTAATATTTTTGAAACAGGGTTAGGATAAATACTGAACATATTATCCGTCATAATATCAGAAGGTTTGATTTCAATTCCTACCTTGCTATTTAAATCAAAAATAGCTACCCAAGCATCTGAATAAGTAGGCTCTGAAGGATTATAATGACCACATTCAATATCAAAGTCAGGTAAATTTAATGAATGAGTGCTTTGCCACCAATAAAATAGTTTTGTGCCAATTATAAAGATTTTCGCTTTGGCTCTATTATCCTCTCCATATTTTACACTTCCTCCAAAAGTTCTAGACCATTGAATTACCAAGTTACTATCTGTCTTAATTAACCAATAATCAGATCCATTATGTAAAGCACTAGTAATATCACCATTTATGGAATTTGTTCTACCAGTAAAATAATAGTTACTATGATTATCTCTACAAAATGCTGTAAAAACATCATTATTGTTGCCACCAAACTGTTTTGTTTTAATTAAGTTTAGTGCCGTATCATAAACTTCAACTAATCCTTCTTGTCCGTGATGTGAAGGATCTGTAGGGTATCTTGGATTTGTAGAAATGCCCATACCTACTCCAATTATTTTATTATTGATAATTTTCGTTTGATTTATTGTTTCATAATCATAATATAAATAGGCTCTCTCAATATTTTTTTTTAATATATTTCCATTGGTGTCTGCAATAATCATTAATCTTTTTAAAGTATCTGCATTGCCAAATGTTCCAGAAAGGTCATAATCATTACTATAGGAATAAAGAGAGAAAAAATATTTTGTAGAATCAATTGCAATAATATCCCAACCAAGCCCGTCATTTTCTGATCCTCCCAGTACCTTTACCCATTGCAATATTCCGTTGCTATCCGCCTTATATAGTTGTCCATCGCTCGAAAATCCATTCCCATAATGAAAAGGAATGTCTCCCGACCAACCATTCGAAATGCCCGAAAACACAATTTTTTTATCGTAGGTAACTAACATCCCTACGTTGCTATCATCGCCTGGGCAACCATAAACATGACTCCAAATTTTATTTCCATTTTGGTCTAACTTTACTAATAATAAATCTGACTTACCATGATTACCAACTCCTATTCCATCGGCTGCATTAGTTCCACCAAAACAAAAAATACTTCCATCATCTGTTTGTATTAGCTTGCTAAAATCAGTACCATGTCCAATAGAACCGATAGAAGGGATTGTTCCTCCTAAATATTTTTTCCATATAATATTTAAAGAAGTATCAAATTTTATTACAGCTGCTGCATAACTAAATGGAGCATCTGTAAAATCACTGGAAGCGATATCACCTACATTCATTGTAGCAATGAAATTTCCATCTGATGTTTGAATAACATCATTGAAAGATTCACTACTCAATGATCCAAAACACTTTTGTGTGTATATAATTGGCTGCGCTAAACAATTTATTTTAATAATTATTAATACAAAAACTGTAAGTAACTTATTATACATAGTAGTTTAAAAGTATGGTTAAAATACAAGAGTAAATATATCAATAATTCCACTTATAAAAATACGTAGTTCAACGTATTTTTTGTTGTGACACGATCATGTATTATAATATTCCATTTCGAAAAATTACATATCTAATTTGTAATGTTATGTTTCTTATTGGCAACAGCCCAAAACCTATTGCAAAAAGTACAAATCCCATAAGCAGTATCATAAATTACATCAACAAAATAATATTGCCAGTAGGAAA
>JBEANU010000290.1:0-13380 GCA_041165265.1 Bacteroidota bacterium
ATCTTACGAAATACATAAAAAGAAAAAGAAGGAATACTTGGATGATGATATTACTCCTAATATTTTAAGTGAGCCAATGCCTGAATATTTTGACGTTGAAAAAAACGAAAAAATAATACCAGATGAAACATTCGTATTAGTTGGATACTGCAAGAATAATGTGAATATAGATTGGTACAAAAAAGAAGGGATATATAATTTCAGAATGAATGATGATAAAGGTACATTAGTTCTAGAAAACAATGTTGTTAATGCAAAATATTTACTATTAAGAGAATCTGGCAAAGAAACAGCAAGTAAAATTTTTAAAATAAAAAGCAAAGGACCTAAAGTTATTCAAGGTTCTATTTTGAAGAGTAAAGGCTACAAGTCTGATAAAATAAAACCATATTATTTAGTCATTGAAATAGAAAAAGAAGAATGTAATGACTTTTATGGTGGAAGTTATAAATTTAAAGAGTTAGAAGAATACAAAAAAATCCCAGAAGATAGATATAAAAAACCAGCAATTCCTTTTGCTGTAACTTTAACGGAATTAATGAAAGAGAAAGTAAAATAACCTATCCTTTTTTTAGTACTATTAAAAGCCGCACAAGCCAAATAACTAAAGTTTTTAATAGAACTTTCAAAGCCGCTCCAAAAGAAAAAATTGTTTTTAAAAAATTTCCAACGCCTCTGCTAGCGCAACTCTGAAGCAAAGGAAAAATGGATAGCCTACTTTTGCTGTGTGTGTACGGAAAAATTCTAATAAACTATCCATCAAAAAAAAATCCCTGAATGAAGTTAATCATTCAGGGATTTTTTTTTGAACTAATTGTAATAGCCAATTATTGGTATTATTGGTTGCCCATTATTTGACCATATTGCATTTCTAATGGATGAAATTCAGTACTTATTTTTTTGCTATAAGTAGTGTCTTTGTTTTCAGCGGCAAAGCGCTGTATGCTTTGCATTGCCCACAAACATTCCTGAATATCACGGTTATATAAACCTCTAATTTTATCAGGACTCATATTAAAATATACTTTGGCTTCTTTACGGGATGATGCTAATATTTCTTCCGCCATGGCTTGTGCTTTTGCTGTTGCACCTGCTTTGTAATAAGTATCTACAAATGGTAGCACATACACGGTGTATGGTACTTCAACTGATGGTAGCATTTTTATGCATTTATCCAATACTTCAATAGCCTCGGTATTTTTTCCTTCAGCTACCAATTGCTCCGCTAATCGGCCCATATTGCTTTGTAGGTTTACTGCCATACGCATAGCAGTTTCATCTAAATAAACATTTTTGTTTTGTATGCCTCCGTATAAATATTTGTTCATTACATTATCTTTCATGATGGTGCTATTTACGGCACCTGTCATAGGATACATGCTATGTTGTTTGTTTTTAAACGGAGTTAATCTTACGGTCATACCTGTAATTTCCATATATTCATCTAACCCTTGAAATGCATCGGGGCTTGATGATACAGTGAAACATATAGGGCGTTTCCAATTGTTTTGGGCAATAATATCTAAAGTAAATAAATCATTTTTTAATAACATGCCACTGGTTCGTACTTTCCATGAAATGGTAGCAGGAAATTTAGTAGAGTCATTAGGATTAATGCCTTGTGTTCGGCAATTAGCTTCATTTACTGGTATAGATACATTTTGCACAGGCCAATAATTCATGGTTTCGCCTGATTGTAATGGCAGCTGTGCGGCAGGGTCGTCACTAAATACAAATTTCATTACATCGGCTAAATTGTAAGCCGAATTTTGGTCAAATTTTTTAGCATCATAATATTGCAAATAGTCACGGTTTTGTCCACGGTATTTATCGGCTGCAACGCTAATAGGTACCATATCGGCATTGTTATTTTTATGCGATAAAGCATCTACATACCAATCAACACCTAATAAACTAAGATTCACAATTCTAATATCATCACGTATGCCTTCCACCTCTTGTGCATACCAAAGCGGATAGGTATCGTTATCGCCTTGTGTGAATAATATGGCATTTTTAGGGCATGAGTTTAAATAATTTTTAGCAAATTCTAATGCTGTATATCGTGTACTTCTATCATGGTCATTCCAGCCATCTTTAGCCATTAATAGCGGCGCTGAAAAACATAATACAGTGGCCAAGCCAGCACCAGCAGCACCTTTTACGCCTTTCTTATTTATAAAATCATACACAGCCATTACTGCCAAGCCTAACCAAATACATAAGGCATATACTGAGCCTGCGTAGGAGTAATCACGTTCACGTGGTTGTAACGGAGTTTGATTTAGGTATAACACAATGGCTAAACCCGTAAAGAAAAATAATAAACCTACCACAAACCAATCATTTTTATTGTTTTTTAGATGATAGAAAAAGCCTAAGAAAATTAAAATCAACGGAATTAAATAAAATTTATTAGTGCCTTTATTGTTTTCATAAACACCACCCATGGTTGATGAATCAACATCTAAAATAGTATGGTCAATGGCTGATATACCCGTTATCCAATTGCCATCTCGGTTATTGCCATGTCCTTGAATATCATTTTGCCTACCACTAAAATTCCATAATAAATACCTGATGTACATAAAATTGATTTGATAAGTGAAAAAGAATTTCATGTTATCACTCATCGATGGTTTTTCATCACCCAAATTCAACCAATTTTTATAAAACCTAACGTGGTTTTGATCGTTGCCATCCCAAATACGAGGGAATAACATTAAATCTTCATCTTGATACACATAATCACGTTTTAATCCTAATGTATCATAACGATGTTTGGCTTCGTTTCTACCCCATTTAATTCCATTGTCATCGGTTTTATATGGTTTTGCGGTATAATCAGGGCCTTTAAATAAAGGGCTATCGCCATATTGTTCCCGATTTAAATACGATAATAAACTGTATGCATCTTCCGGGTTATTCATATCAATAGGTGGGTTAGCAGCACTACGAATTGGTACCATTAACACTGCTGAATAACCAATGATAATAAATACTACCGATAATAAAAATGTGTTGGCAATAGTATGATTATTTTTGTGAGTGTACCATAATCCTACGGCGCAAGCAGCAGCAATTAGTACAAAGAAAAACGTAGCACCGCTATGAAAGCCCATTCCAAAGCCATTTACAAATAATCTATCAAACCAAGCAGCTAAAGCAGGTATTTTTTGGATGATACCAAATTGAACAAATGCCAACAAGGCAGCGCCAATGGCAAAGGTTACTAAAATGCCTTTGTTGCTGCGTTCGTATCTTTTAAAATAGTAAACAAATGCAATGGCTGGTATGGTTAATAAATTTAATAAATGCACCCCAGTTGAAAGCCCCATTAAAAAGGCAATTAACACTATCCATTTATCAGCATTGCGTTCTTCAGCATGGTTTTCCCATTTTAATATGGCCCAAAAAACTATTGAGGTAAAAAATAATGACATGGCATAAACTTCACCCTCAACGGCTGAAAACCAAATTGAATCAGCAAAGCAAGCTGCCATAGCACCTACCACACCGCTACCCATTACGGCCCATAAACCACCATTGGCAATTTCGCCAGTTTCAGTTTTTGCAACCATCTTTTTGGCTAATGCTGTAATTGTCCAGAACAAAAACATCATGGCCATACCTGTTGATAAGGCGGATGAAAAATTTACCATCAATGCTACTTTTGCCATATTGCCACCTGCTAATAGTGTAAACATGTGAGCAATAAATAAAAATAACGGCGCCCCTGGCGGATGCACTACTTCCATTTTTAATGAGCCGGGTATAAACTCACCACAATCCCAAAAGCTTACGGTTGGTTCCATGGTCATGGCGTACACAATGGTGGCTGCAATACCTACTGCCCAACCTAAAATGTTGTTGATTTTTGTATAATTCATTTATTAAAATGATAAAAGGTTAAAATGTTTTTAAGTTGCTATTGAACGATGTATAAATTTGAAATATTGTATTCCTACAATTAATACTGCCCTTAATTATTGTTCTATTAACAAATACAATTGTTTTTAAGGATGCCAAAAGTATAAAAAAAACATGGTTCAGTTTAACTGAATGGTTTTTTTTGTTTGAAAAATTGAAAACGATATTATTTTTTTAGCCAGCAATCTTCTATATGGTCATCAACCATGCCCACGGCTTGCATAAAGGCATAACAAATAGTTGACCCCCTGAATTTAAAACCCAATTTGCCTAACTCTTTGCTCATCAAATCTGATATTTCAGAAGTAGGTTTTAAATCGGCTAATGTTTTTGGATGATTTACAATTGATTTATGGTTGGTAAATTTCCAAATAAAATGAGCAAACGAGCCATGCTGTTTTTGAAGTTCTAAAAATAATTTAGCGTTGTTGATAGCTGCTTCAATTTTTAATTTATTTCTGATAATACCTGCATCAGCCATTAATCTATCAATATCAGCTTGCGTAAATGTTGCTATTTTTTTAGCATCAAAGTTTTTAAATGCTTTTCTGAAATTTTCACGTTTTTTTAAAACCGTATACCAGCTTAGTCCAGCCTGAAATGATTCAAGAATTAAAAATTCAAATAAAATAGTATCATCTTTTACAGGCTTGCCCCATTCTTCATCATGATATTTTTTATACAAATCATCTTTTAAACACCAACCACATCTAATTTTTTCTTTTGTCATATACATTAATTTAGAGGAGTCATACCAAATTCAGCCCATTCATGTTTTGCAGGGCCATACATGCCTGGCACTTTCATACCCATTTGGCGCATGGCTAAAGTTAATTGCCCACGATGATGTGCTTGATGTTTAATTAAAATTTCAAGGGTAGTACCACGTTTCCAGTTTTCACCATACATATTATCTTCCAGCTCTAAATCAGTATCGTTCCAATTTTTTAGTTGGGTTAATAATGTAGTAGTATTGGTTTGATATAAATGAATGATTTGTTGGATAGATGTTTCCTCATCCCATTTATCATGATGCACATGATTGAATTCAATTCCAATTTGCCCTATCATTTCAGGCAATGTTTCGGCAATATGCCAAGCCAATTGCCCAAGCGTTCTGCCACCATCAAATAATGGCTTTGTCATTGCGGCTTGATTAATTTCATTAAAAAGTTTGATGGTGGATTGCGATTCATAACCCCAATCAGTAATAAAATCAGTAACTTTACGATACATATAGGTAATATTTAAAAGGTTGAAAATAGTAGGGCAAGATAGTAATCTTAATATTTAAATAAAACATTTGTATAATTCAATTTAATCCAATACATTTGCACCTCGAAAAAATAAGAATTAATAATCAAAGCAAAAGCTTTATCAAGATGCAATTAACTAAAGAATCAAAACAAAACACGATTAAAAAATTTGGCGGTAGTGAAAAAAATACCGGTTCAACTAAAGCGCAAATAGCACTTTATACGGAAAGAATAAGTCACATAACTGCCCACATGAAAAGTCAAAAAAATGATACAGGTAGCAATCGTGGGTTGGTGAATATGGTTGGAAAGCGCAAAAAATTGCTTACTTACTTACATGATAACGATTTAACTGGTTATCGTAAATTAATTGAAGAATTAGGATTAAGAAAATAATCTAAAAGAAATATGAATTGCCCTTGGTTAAATAACTAAGGGCAATTTACTTTTATAACGAATTTGATTTTATTCGTGTAACAAATCAAAAAAATCAAAAACTATATAATTAACGCCGGGAAATAGTTGACTATACTACGTTTTATCTCTGAAAAATATTCCACGATGAAACAACTATTAACGATGAATCTTGGCAACAAAAACAAAACAAAAATTTTATGAGTCAAAAAGGAATTGTAAAAACCTTTCAAATGCCCGATGGCACTTCAATTTCAATTGAAACAGGTCGTTTAGCAAAACAAGCTGATGGTAGCGTAATTGTTCGCCAAGGCGATTGTATGATATTAGCTACTGTAGTAAGTGGTACTACATTAAAACCAGGTCAAGATTTTTTTCCATTATCAGTTGATTATGTTGAAAAATTTTATTCTACAGGCCGCATCCCCGGCAGCTTTCCACGAAGAGAAACACGATTAAGTGATTATGAAATCATCATTAGCCGTTTGGTGGATAGAACTTTACGTCCGTTATTTCCTGAAGATTATTTATTTGAAACACAAGTAAATATTTGGTTATTAAGTGCTGATAAGGAAGTAATGCCCGATACATTGGCAGGCTTTGCAGCAAGTGCAGCTTTGGCTGTAAGCGATATTCCGTTTGTGGGTGGGCCTATAAGCGAAGTTCGGGTAGCTCGTATTGATGGTGTATTTAAAGTAAATCCAAATAGAAGCGAATTAGCAAAAGCTGATTTGAATATTATCATAGGTGCATCAACCGATAATATTGTGATGATTGAAGGCGAAATGAAAGAAGTAAGCGAAGATGAATTAATTGAAGCCATTGCATTAGGTCATGAGGCTATTAAATTACAATGCAAAGCACAATTAGAGTTACGTGAAATGGTGGGCAAAACAGCATTTCGTGAATATGAAAAACCAGTTGAAAACGAAGCATTAAAAGAGCAAATTAAAGTAGCTTGTGCCGATAAAATTTTGGCTATTGCAAAAGGCAAATTAGATAAAACTGCTCGTGGCGATGGTTTCAAATCTATTCGTAAAGAGTTTGAAGCATCATTAGGTGAAAATTTAACAGATGAAATGAAGCCATTTGTTAAAAAATATTTTGGCGATTTAGAATATGATGTAGTTCGTGAAATGGTATTAAACGAGCGTCAGCGTTTGGATGGACGTGCATTAGATGAAATTCGCCCTTTATGGATGGAAGTAAATGCATTACCATCACCACACGGTTCAGCAATTTTTACACGAGGCGAAACACAAGCTTTAGCTACCGTAACTTTAGGCGGAACGGATGATGAACAAATGTTGGATATGGCGCATGAATTAGAATACTCTAAATTCTTGTTGCACTATAATTTTCCTGCATTTTCAACAGGCGAAGTAAAACCAAATCGTGGCCCTGGTCGTCGTGAAATTGGTCATGGTAATTTAGCAAAACGTTCGTTAGAAGTTGTAATGCCTGATGAATGCCCTTACACAATTCGTATTGTAAGTGAAGTATTGGAAAGCAATGGTTCATCATCAATGGCAACTACCTGCGCAGGTTCATTAGCATTAATGGATGCAGGTGTAAAAATAAGCGGCGGTGTAAGCGGTATTGCAATGGGTATGATTACCAGTAAAGATGGCAGCAAATACGCTATCCTAAGCGATATATTAGGTGATGAAGATCATTTAGGTGATATGGATTTTAAAGTAACTGGTACTGCAAAAGGTATTTGCGGTACACAAATGGATATTAAAGTAAACGGATTAAGTTTTGAAGTTTTGAAAGAAGCTTTAGAGCAATCAAAAAAAGGACGTTTGCATATTTTAAATGAAATGAACAAGGTAATGAGTGTGGCAAATTCAGATTACAAAGCACATGCACCACGTATTGAAAAAGTATATATTGATAAAGAATTTATTGGTGCAATTATAGGACCTGGTGGCAAAAACATTCAAGAATTACAAAAAACTACCAAAACAAAAATCAGCATTGAAGAAGTGATGAAAGATGGTGTAGAAGTAGGCGAAATTCATGTATTGGCTACTGAAAAAGAAGGAATGGATGCAGCATTACAACACATTAAAAATGTAACTTTTGTACCGCAAGTGGGTGATGAATTTGAAGCTACAGTGAAGAATGTGGTTGAGTTTGGTGCATTTGTAGAATTTATGCCAGGCAAAGAAGGTTTATTACATATTTCCGAAATTTCGCACCAACGATTAAATACTATGGAAGGGGTATTAAAAACTGGCGAAAAGGTTCGTATTAAAATTATTGGTACTGACCCTAAAACAGGAAAATGGAGATTAAGCCGCAAAGTTTTAATGCCAAAACCTGAAGCTGCACCTAAAGCAAATTAATAAAATGGTGGAATTTCTACCTTTAATAATTAACAATTACTCGGCTGAATTATTACAAATTGCCGACAAAGTAAGGCAACAAATCAGAATTACTGATGCCGATTGCCTTGCTTTGTATCGCAATGCCGATGTGGGTTTTGTAGGTTGGTTAGCTAATATTGTTCGTGAAAGAAAAAACGGAAATAAAGTTTTTTTTAATCGAAACTTTCATATTGAACCTACCAACCTTTGTGTGTTTCATTGCAAATTTTGTAGTTATAGCCGAACGCTTAAAGAAGAAGGCGATGGTTGGTTTATGACTCAAGACCAAATGTTGCACATTGTTGAAAAATACAAAAATCAACCCGTAACCGAAGTTCATATTGTGGGCGGCGTTCATCCAAAGCTTACTATGGAATGGTTTGCTGAAGTGCTTCAAAAAATAAAAGCAACAGCCCCTAATTTACACATTAAAGGTTTTACTGCCGTTGAGTTGGAATATATGTTCCGAAAAGCAAAAGTAACTTATGTTGAAGGGATGAAATATTTGAATCAACATGGATTAGATTCAATACCAGGCGGCGGCGCTGAAATTTTTGCTGATGAAATACGCAACGAAATTTGCCCTGATAAAGCAAGTTCAGCAGCTTGGTTGGGCATACATCAAGCAGCACATCAAATTGGGATGCACAGCAATGCAACTATGTTGTATGGCCATATTGAAAAATTTGAACATCGAGTTGATCATATGAGTAGGCTTAGGAATTTACAAGATGAAACAAAAGGCTTCAATACATTTATTCCATTAAAATTCAGGAAAGAAAACAATGAATTAAATTATGCCAATGAAGTAAGCATCATTGAAGATTTACGCAACTATGCCATCAGCCGAATATATTTAGATAATTTTAATCACATAAAAGCCTATTGGCCAATGATTGGTAGGCAAACAGCCCAATTAAGTGTAGCATTTGGAGTTGATGATTTAGATGGAACAATTGATGATTCAACAAAAATTTATTCAATGGCTGGCTCTGAAGAAAAAAATCCATCATTAACTACTGAACAATTGGTGCAAATGATTAAAGAAGTGGGTAGAACTGCAGTTGAACGGGATACACTTTATGGAATCATAAATCAGTGGAATTAAAACTGTGTTTATTATTGCTTGATTAGCTTGCTTAATTATATAAAAATTAAATTTGTTGATATAAGCATTGCTGCGTACTTTCGAGCTCCTTTTTTATTCTCAAATCATTATCAGTATGAAGCAAAAAATTATTGGGTTACTTTTAATTTTTTCTACGGTTTTAAAATTTAACACACAAGCCCAAAATTTAATGGGCTATTCAATCAGCAATTATTCAGGCACTCAAGGATTATATTTAAACCCAGCAAGCATAGCTGATTCACGTCATTTATTTTACATGAATTTGGGTGCAATGGATTTATCTGTTCGTAATGATTATATGGGATATGATGGCAAAGTTCCAATTTTAAAAGCCATAAAAGATACCGCTTTTGATTGGAATTCACATCTAATTAAATATCAAAATGGCAAACCTCATAAAATGTCATTTGAAAATGAAAACAGAGGATTATCAGCCATGTTTTCATGGAATGAAAAAAACTCCATTGCATTTTGTTCACGTTTACGCATGTTTATTCAAGCCTATAATGTATCGGAAGATTTAATAAAATCATTAGAAGGTGGTTGGAGTAATTCAGCAACAAACTATTACAATTATTTAAATAGTAATAGCAACCATTTTAAGCTAAATGTAAATATGATGTCAGAGTGGTCATTATCCTATGGCAGAATTGTATATGATAAAAAGCAACATTTTGTAAAAGCAGGATTAACCATAAAACGGGATAGAGGTTTATTAATGGTTCAATTAGAAAATAAAAGTTTAGAGTTCAAGATGGCATCAAATGATAGTATTGCAGTTTATCATGTAGATGCAGGTATCACTTATACAAGCGAAAAATATTTTGGAATTACTGATTTTACTAATACCTCACAAGTATTAGATAAACCTGTGGATAGAATGAAAAAATGGTTGTTTGGTTCTGAAAAATTAGGAGCAGGTTGGGGTATGGATATTGGTGCCGAATATGAATACCGTCCGCAGCGTAAATATTATTATACCATGGATTGTAAGCAAAGCCGCAATCCTATGGTGAATAAATATAAATACAGACTCGGATTTTCAATTAATGATTGGGGACATGTAACTTACAAAGGAGATAACATTCAAAATGTTCACATCAATCTTGATCCAACTACATTAAATTATGATACCGTAAAATGGGGTGAAATTGATACCATCAAACATGTAAAATCAACAGCCGATGTAGTATCATTAATAAAAAAAGTGGCAGGCAGCGCAGCCACATCCAACCCAACTACTTTCAAATCAAAATTGCCAACCAATATTACTATTACCGGCGATTACAAAATTAAAGAACATATTTATGTAAGCGGTATGATGGTAATGGGCGTACGACGTAAAATTGATTTAGATGGGTCACGTTTTTCAGGATTAATTTCGGTAGCACCACGTATTGAGTATAAATGGTTTGATGCATCAATACCATTGGTGTTTAGGCCAGGGTGGGGTAGTACTGAATTAGGATTATCCATGCGCTTAGGGCCAGCATTTATTGGTACTACCAATTTTGGAAGTATTATTGGAATTGGGCAAATTAAAGGCGCAAATTTCTTTTTCGGATTATGCATTCCTATTGCTAAAAAATTAAAGAAAGATAAAGACGGCGACAAAGTATCAGATAAAATGGATAAATGCCCTAAAGAAAAAGGAACATGTGAAACCGAAGGCTGCCCTGATAAAGATGGTGATGGTATTATTGATAAAGATGATAAATGCCCTGATATACCAGGTGTTATAAAGTTTAAAGGATGTGCTGATACGGATGGCGATGGAGTAATGGATTCATTGGATCAGTGCCCTGATGTACCAGGTATTAAGCGATTAAAAGGTTGCCCTGATACCGATAAAGATGGAGTGCCAGATAAAGAAGATGAATGTCCTGATGCAGCAGGCGATAAAAAATTAAACGGCTGCCCCGATACGGATAAAGATGGCATTAGTGATAAAAAAGATAGATGCCCAACTAAAGCTGGTGCAGCTGATATGCAAGGTTGCCCTGATAGAGATAAAGATGGAGTAGCTGATATTGATGATTTGTGCCCTGATGTAAAAGGACCAAAAGAATCGTACGGTTGCCCTGATACCGATGGCGACGGCATTACAGATAATGAAGATAAATGTAAAAAAGCTAAGGGCACTAAAGAAAACCATGGTTGCCCTGAGAAAAAGTTAACAGATGCCGAACAACATATTGTAGATAAAGTATTTAGCAATTTAGAGTTTGAAACCGCTAAAGCAACAATCATTGCAGCATCATTTAATAGTTTAGATTCTTTAGCTGATTTGTTAGTAAAAGCGCCTACCTATAGGTTAATGATTTCAGGATATACTGATAATGTGGGTGCTAAAGAAAATAATAAAAAGTTAAGTGAGGAACGTGCTTTTGCAGTAAGAGATTATTTGATTACAAAAGGCGTAGCCGAAAGCAGATTAAATGCTTTTGGTTATGGTGAATCAAACCCAATTGCTGATAACGAAACCCCAGAAGGAAGAGCAAAAAACCGACGAGTTGAATTTGAAATACTAAAGTAAATTTTATAAAAAGTTAAGTTTACCATAATATAAATATTCATTTTTTTGAGGGAATGATTCATAGTAGTATTTAATTTTTACCATGAAACAAATTTACTGTATAAGTGGCTTGGGTGCTGATAAACGGGCATTTCAATATTTATCTATTCCTAATTACCAACTTCATTTTATTGATTGGATAATACCTGAAAAACATGAAACTATTGAAGCTTATTGTAGTAGATTGATAACACAAATCAAAACCGAAAATCCAATTATTATTGGCATGTCATTCGGCGGAATGATTGCAGTTGAAATAGCTAAACAAATTGGTACAGAAAAAATAATTTTAATTTCATCAGTAAAAACAAAATTTGAAATCCCTATTTTATATAGGTTTTTAGCGGCTTTGGGCTTGCATTATATAGTACCGCTTCAATATTTAAAATACGCTTACAAAATTGCATTTTGGTTTTTTGGCATTAAGAATGAAAAGGAAAAAAAATTTTTGAAAACAATTTTAGTAGATACAAATCCAACACTTTTTTCATGGTCAATTAAAAAAGCGGTGAGTTGGCAAAACACTATTTTGTTTGATCAGTTGAAAAAAATAAATGGGTCAACTGATAAAATATTTCCATTAAAAAATAATAATGCTGATGCAGTAATAAAAGGAGGAGGGCATTTTATGATTGTGAATAAAGCCAATGAAATTTCAACCATAATTAATGATTGGCTAAAGTAAAATCCATTTCTTTTATTTCATGATAGGTACTTTTGATGCCTTGCTGTAAATCAATTGAGTGTTGCCATCCTAACTTTTGTAACTTTTGAATATCCATTAATTTTCGGGGAGTGCCATCTGGTTTAGTAGTATCAAAAATAATTTCGCCATCATAATTAGTAATTTTTTTAATTAATAAAGCCAAATCAAAAATTGAAATATCCTGTCCTACGCCTACATTTATAAATTCAGCATCGTTATAATTTTTCATTAAAAAAATACAAGCATCAGCGCAATCATTCACATGCATAAATTCACGAAGTGGTGTGCCACTTCCCCACAAAACCACTTGCGGATAATTGCTTCGTTTTGCCTCAATAAATTTACGAAGTAATGCAGGTAACACATGTGAGTTTTGTAAATCGTAATGATCATTTGTACCATATAAGTTAGTAGGCATAATGCTTATAAAGTTGCATCCATATTGGTTTCGGTAAGCCTCACACATTTTTATACCAGCAATTTTTGCAATGGCATAGGGTTCGTTGGTAGGCTCTAATTCAGCCGTTAATAAATATTTTTCAGATAATGGTTGTGGTGCAAATTTGGGGTAAATACAAGATGATGCAATAAATAATAATTTATCAACTTTATTGATGTAAGATGCATGAATCAGATTATTCTGAATCATCAAATTATCATAAATAAACTCAGCAGGATAAGTTTTATTGGCCATAATACCACCCACTTTAGCAGCAGCTATAAAAACAAATTCTGGTTTTTCTTTTTCAAAAAAATCAAGTACATTTTTTTGATTACGCAAATCAAGTGTAGCAGATGATGCAGTAATAATATTAGTAAAGCCATTTGCTTTTAAACTTGTATGCAATGCTGAACCTAACATGCCATTGTGCCCAGCGATATATATTTTTTGATGTTTGTTCATGTAATTTATTTAGGGGTGGAAAAATAAGATTAATTTAATGGAGTAGTTATTGAAATTGGTGATTCAATCACTCAATTTTTTTTTATTAAAATTG
>JBEANU010000291.1:0-3319 GCA_041165265.1 Bacteroidota bacterium
CATTAATTTATTGGAAGATTACAAAATAAAAGGCAAGCAAAATGATGTGATGAATTACGATGTGAATGTGTATTTAAATTTATGTACATTTTACTTTTTCAATCAAAATATTAAAAAAGCAAATGAGCATATTGGGCATTTACTAATCAAAAATATATATCAAAAATTATCTCCTGAATTACGTTTATCCATTGATATTGTTGATTTAATTTTACAAATTGAACTAAATGATAACCTTCATGCTGAGCATAAATTGAGTGAAATAAAAAGGGTATTCAAATCAAAACTAAATCACTCCTCTTTTGAAAAAGAAAAAGAGTTTTTAAAAATTATTCCGTTTTTCATTTATCAAAAAAATGTAAAATGGAACGCTACTAAACAACAAAAAGTTGATTCATTTTTAAAAAAATATATCAAACTTGAACCTGGTTCAAACGAGGCGCTACATTACACACTTTGGATACAATCAAAGCTTAAAAATCAAAATTATTATACTTTATTACTGAGTGAACTAACTAAATAATTTTTATGCTGTAGTAATCATTGGTTTATCAAATAAATAGGTTTCCACCACTTTAATATCAGGATGTAAAGATGCTCTAACGGGGCATGTACGGGCAACCCGTTCAATAATTACTTGGTCTTTTTCATCCCAAGTATTAGTAGGAAAATTTATAGTTAAATGAATTTCACCAATCCTTCGTGGGTTATTGTGCATCACTTTGGTGCATTTAATATCAGTGCCCGTAAAATCCCATTTTCTATTTTCCTTTTTCCCAAAAATGCCTAATGTAGTTAATATACAAGCTGCTAATGAAGTAGCCATTAAATCAGTGGGTGAAAAAAATTCACCTTTCCCCATATTATCGGTTGGTGCATCGGTAGTAATTGTTGTTTTTGATTGCAGATGCATACATTCGGTACGCAAATTTCCTTTGTAAGTTATTTTTGATGTCATACTAACAATTTGTTTTTTAGGTTGATTAAAGTTTAATAACTTTATGCAATAAAAATACAAAAAAAACTTTCATACTTTGCGCTACATCACATTAGTTTTTTTATTTATTAGTACTTCAAATTTGTTTGCTCAGCAGAGCAATACTGTTATTTCAAAACCTACCAAAATTATCCCTAAAGATAATAATGTGAAATTATTGATGGTGCATGAAGAAAGCTATGGCGCAGGATTGAACAGCAATGGATATAGCTTAATGTATAACAAAACCCGTGTAATCAATTTTACTAAAAAACGATTTTGGGAAATTGAATTTAGCAGAATAAAAAGTAATCGTGAAGTAAAAACTGAACCTACATTTACTATTGAAAATCTATCGCCGCCTAAAAGTTATGTGTTCGGAAAACGCAATTCATTATTTGTATTTGAATACCGTAAAGGCTACAATTATAAACTCACTCAAAAAACATCAAATGATGGTGTTGAAATTTCCATCAATACTTCAATTGGTGGTACATTGGGTTTACTAAAGCCATACTATTTGGTTTTGGCAAGATTGAATAAAGAAAATGAAACTGAAATTACCGAAGAAAAATATAGCAGTAAAAATGATTCTGTTTTTTTAAACTATGCTCAAAATGGCGGAATATATGGTTATTCAGGTTTTGGGAAAGGTATATTTGAATCTATTCCTGTGCCTGCATTTAATGCACGTATTGGTTTAAATTTTGATTGGGCAGCTTATGATGAAAATATTTCATCGCTAGAAATTGGATTTAAAGCCAACGTATTTTTAACTGTTTTACCATTAATGATAAACCAACATAATCATCAAATTTACCCATCGCTTTTTGCCTTGTATAAAATTGGTAGCCGAAAATATTAGTTGAAAATTTAATCTTTTTTAGTAGCCTTTAAACTATTATTTATTTCATTAATGATATTAGTAGTTTCAAAAATGTAGGCATCCTTTTTTAAGGCTTTAAACCAAATATTCATTTTGTTTATTTTGTTTGTATCGGCATCAAATGCTTGTTTATCGTCACTTGTAAGCGCAAACGATAAATTATATTCGGTTTTAGTTAATTCCTCTAATTTTTTTGAACGCTCCTTATTTTCTTGTTGTTCTTGAGTATACTTCTCTAAATTTAAGGTTGATTTATTATCGTCTTGTTGTTTTTTTAATCGCTGTGCATTTTTTTCAATGGAAGAAAAATACGGATTGCTTTGCATGCGTTGTTTGCTATTTTTTTTCAATTCATCTAAATTATAATTGCCTGACCACATGGTGTAATTTGCTGGTTGAATTTGGGTCCATTTCATTGGATAATCTTCTTTTTTTTCACCATAATCCATATACACTAAATTATCGGGCAAAATAATATCACTTGCTACACCCTTTAATTGTGTTGAGCCGCCATTGATTCTAAAGAATTTTTGATTGGTTAATTTAATATTGCCCAAAGGCCTCACATCGGTTGATGCTGAAAGGTTATACATATCCAAATCATAAAATCGTTGTACGCTTCCTTTGCCAAATGTTGTAGGACTTCCAACTATAACCCCCCGATGATAATCTTGAATGGCAGCTGCTAATATTTCAGATGCACTTGCACTAAACTCATTTACCATAATTGTTACAGGGCCGTTATAAACTATATCTTTATCTTTATCGGGATAAACATATGGCATTCCTTCACGGCTTTTTACTTGAACAATTGGTCCATCTTTAATAAATAGCCCAGCAATATCAACTACATCATTCAATGAACCACCGGTATTATTTCGTAAATCAATAATTATTCCTTCTACATTTTCTTTCTTCAATTTTTCAACTTCAATACGCATATCCTTGCCACATCGGCGTCCGGTTGGGTTATTAAAATCAGCATAAAACTCAGGCAAATTTATTAAGCCATATTTTTTACCATTAAAATCAATCACGGTGCTTTTTGCATAGGTTTCATCCATCACTACCACATCTCGGGTAATTTCAATTTCATCAGTATTGCCATCAGCATGTTTTACAAACAATCGTACTATTGTTCCTTTTTTACCACGTATATGTTTTACAGCTTCATCTACACGAACATCTTCTAACATAAACCAATCTTTATCATCCTTTTCAGCCGCTTTCATAATTAAATCTTCGGCTCTTAATTTACCATTTTTCCATGCAGGGCCACCAACTACTAAACTTGTGATTTTAATGTATCCATCTTTTTCTTGCAATGTGGCACCAATACCTTCCAATCGCCCACTCATTCTAATATCAAAATTCTCTTTATCCTTGGGCGGAAAAAAGTCAGTATGAGGATCTAAAACACTTGTAATTGTATTGATGTATAATGTAAAATAATCATC
>JBEANU010000292.1:0-12617 GCA_041165265.1 Bacteroidota bacterium
CATAGCACTTGGTGCTGTAGTTACTGTTGTAGTACTTGCACCACTTGAAGCAACAATACCACATGATGACCCTGTTCCACCCGTTGTGGCCGATGTAAAACTTGATGTATTATTAGCCGTACCTGCCGAGCCGTTAATATTTAAATTCATTACCACAATATTATTTGTTGTAGTAATTAATGTACTTGTTACCAAACGTATAACCGATGTATAGGTAATAGTACTTGCTGCGGTATTTGTAATCGTTAAGTTTTTGTTGGTGCCTGATGTATTTGGGTTATCTCCATCAATCGTAACATTATCTGCCCCGTTCAATTCAATTAAACCTCTACCCGTTACAGTTGGTCCGCTTAAAACTACGCCATCAGCAGTTGGTCTTATTATTATTGATGTATAGGATGCTGAACCTGCGCCACTACTATTCAATACGCATGCACCACTTTCAGCAGTTGCTGGTGTTGCACTTATACCAATAACAATATTGCCATTATGAGTTCCGGCATTAATGGCGGTAAACACGGCACCCAAGGTTGAGTATTGTGTACCCGTTGTGCCACTTGATGCGGTTACTGTAAACTCATTGGCAGCCCACACCCCCAAGGTTGAGATAAGCACCATCACCATGGATAGTAGTAATCTCGTTACTGTTTTTTTGTAGTTTTTAGTCATGATGATAGATTTTAATTGATAGAGATTCGAAATTGTTTTTTAGTATCTTCAAAGCTTTATTGCTAAAGCATTTTTCGTTTTTTTATACAAGTTTAATTAACCCATGTTTAAACTTTTTAATTTTTTTAGCTGCGCAATGTATGCTAGCATTATTGATTCTCCTAATTATTTTACGTTTATTTTGAAAGAAAATACGCCTTTTTACCTATTTTCATTACCGCCGTACTTAATGGGACAATTGTTTAAACACCAATGTTGCATGTATCAACAAGTATTTTTTATTTAAATTAATTAATATTGGTATCACCTCAGCTCTCTTTCCGATAAATGCGGAATCTGAAGCCTCTCCCCAGCCCTCTCCAAAGGAGAGGGAGAAATACAAGGGCTTGGTAAATTTTTGCTCCAGCGGAGCATACTGTTCATAGAAAAGGAATACAAGCCTCAGCCCCCAACCATCCTTTCCCATAAATGCGGAATCTACGACCGCCTCTCCCCAACCCTCTCCAAAGGAGAGGGAGAAATGCAAGCGGATGGTAAATTTTTGCTCCAGCGGAGCTTACTGTTCATAGAAAAGGAATACAAGCCTCAGCCCCCAACCATCCTTTCCGATAAATGCGGAATCTACGACCAAAAGAATACAGACCTCACCCCAGCCCTCTCCTTCAGAGAGGGAGAAATACAAGGGCTTGGTGAGGTTTTTGCTCCAGCGGAGCTTACTGTTCATAGAAAGGAAATACAAGCCTAACCCCAAACATCTTTTCCGATAAATGCGGAATCTACGGCCTTCAGAGAGGGAGAAATACAAGCGGATGATGGGCGTTTAAGCAGGGTGAACTTTTAGGGTTTCTTTGGGGCAGGCTATACAAAAATGTTAGGGCGCAAGTAAGCAAGTGCACGGTAGTTATACATCTGACTTGCCTGCATTGGCTTTTGCTTTATCAAAAATTAACGCAACAATAATTACAGTTAAAAAATTAATTTCTTCATGTTTTAAAAATTATGTTTCAACGAAAAACAAATACCCATTGAACCATTGCCAATTGAAACAGAATTAATATTCCAAGCGGTAGTTTTATTTAATTGTAGTAATTTTTGTCGCTTTGATAAACTTGAAATGCTTAGCCAAATGGTAACCAATCCAATACTAACGTTTACCGTTCCGAAAATAATTTCATTAGTATATCCCGAATAATAAGCATCTGCTAAAAACCCTGCTCCCATTAACATTTGAACCGAGCCCGAAGCAATACCCGTAAATTGCGAAGCATAAAAATGTGTGTTTTTTTCTTTGATAATATTAAAGTTGGCTATGCTTGTAGCCATATTTATACCCGTTAAAAATGCAGAGCCATAATAAAAATAAATTATCTCTTCTCCTTCGGCTTTTGCTTTATTCAAAAAAATAAAAATGCTGATGAGCAACACTACAATTGTTTTTTTCATGCTGAATATTTTATTGTTTCACAAATTATGTTTCAACGAAAAGCAAATACCCATTGAAGCATTGCCAAACGGAATGGATTTAATATTCCACGATATTTTTTCTTGTTTCAACATTCTGCTTATTCGTAAATTATCAATACTTAAACAAATACTTAACACCCCAAGTCCTGCATTGATATAGCCAGTTGGATTGCCATCAATAATAAATGCTGCGCCCAACAAAAGCTGAATAGTACCTGTTGATGTACCCACTATTGACCATGCTTTTGAATGAATAATTCCCAAAGTATTCATATCATAAATTTGATTTTCGTTGGCAATAGATGTAACAATATTTGTTCCCGATAAAATTAATGAAGCGTAATAAAACGGAATTACATCGCCCCCTTCGGCTTTTGCTTTATTAAAAATTAATGCAGCGGTAATTACTATTAAAAAAAAAGATTTCTTCATGTTTTAAAAATTATGTTTCAACGAAAAACAAACGCCCAAGTTTCTATTATTTACTTGCATTGAATTAATATTCCAAGCGGTTTGTTTGTTTAATTTAAATAGATGGCTTTGTTTTTTTAAATCCCAAACACTTAACCCAATTGTAATTAAAGCTAAGCTTGTTTCAATAATTCCATAGTTAAAATATTCGGGGTTAGTGATATCGCCAATGCCTATTGCTAATTGAATTAAACCACTTGTAAGCCCCACTATTGGAACTAATTTGTGATGCGCTTGATTGTCGTATATTTGATTAGCACAAGCTGCTGATATAGCCATGTTAAAGCCAATAGCGGTGGCTGTTCCGATATCATAATAACCTCTATCCCATGCCTGTGTTTGTTTTGCAATAAGTAAACAAATGGCTATAACAAAAAATATTTTCTTCAAATTTGAAATAATTTTATGATTCAAAAATAGGTGTTTTTTATTTGTGTTTTTTAAACAAAAAAAATCCCGAAACATTGCTGCTTCGGGATTTTGTCTAATATCTATGTACTAAATGCTAAAATCTATTTCTTATATCTCACCATTAAGTCATTTGCTGTTTTAGTAATAGCTGCAATTTCAGCATCACCAATATTGCCTTTGCCTAATGAAGTCATGATATCTTTATGATTTGCTTTCATGGCGCTCAAAAATTCTTCTTCAAATTCCTTAATTTTATTTACAGGCACGGCTCCTAACAAACCATTAGTTCCTAAATATATAATTGCCACTTGGTCTTCCACTGCAAATGGGCTGAATTGTTTTTGTTTCAAAATTTCAACGTTACGTGCACCTTTATCTAATACTGCTTTTGTAGCAGCATCTAAGTCAGAACCAAATTTTGAAAACGCCTCTAATTCACGATATTGAGCTTGGTCTAATTTTAAAGTACCAGCTACTTTTTTCATGGATTTAATTTGAGCCGAACCACCCACACGACTAACCGAAATACCCACGTTAATAGCCGGACGGATACCGCTGTTGAATAAGTTAGATTCTAAGAAAATCTGACCATCAGTGATAGAAATTACGTTGGTTGGAATGTATGCAGATACGTCACCAGCTTGTGTTTCAATGATTGGTAAAGCAGTTAACGAACCTCCACCTTTTACCAAATGTTTAATAGAAGCAGGTAAATCGTTCATGTTTTGAGCTATATCATCACGAGCAATTACTTTTGCTGCACGTTCTAACAAACGACTATGTAAATAGAATACATCACCAGGATATGCCTCACGACCTGGAGGACGTTTTAACAACAATGAAACCTCACGATAGGCTACTGCTTGTTTTGATAAATCATCATAAACAATCAAAGCTGGTTTACCTAAATCTCTATAAAACTCACCAATAGCAGCGCCTGCAAATGGTGCATAGAATTGTAATGGAGCAGGATCTGCAGCAGATGATACAACGATTGTTGTATAAGCCATTGCACCTTTTTCTTCTAATGTTTTTACAACCTGTGCTACTGTTGATGCTTTTTGGCCACAAGCAACATAGATACAATAAACAGGTTCGCCTTTATCAAAAAATTCTTTTTGGTTGATAATAGTATCAATAGCAATAGTTGTTTTACCTGTTTGACGGTCACCAATAATCAACTCACGTTGACCACGACCAACTGGAATCATGGCATCAATAGCCTTAATACCTGTTTGCAATGGTTCTTTAACTGGCTGACGATAAATAACACCTGGCGCTTTACGTTCCAAAGGCATATCATAAGTATCTCCAGTAATTGGCCCCTTGCCATCAATTGGCAATCCTAAAGTATTCACAACTCTGCCAGCCATACCAAAGCCTACTTTAATTGAAGCAATTTTGCCCGTTCTACGAACGGTTGCACCTTCTTTAATGCTAGCTGACGAACCCATCAATACCACACCCACATTGTCTTCTTCAAGGTTCAACGCAATTGCATTCACACCATTTTCAAATTCCACCAATTCACCATATTGCACATTATTTAAGCCATAAACACGGGCAATACCATCGCCCACCATTAATACAGTACCTACTTCTTCTAATTCGGCAGATGCGTTAAAGTTGCTTAACTGTTGGCGTAATATCGCCGATATTTCTTCAGGTTTAATTGCGTTACTCATTTGTTATCAAAAATTTTTTTGAGGCGCAAAAGTAAATAACATACACCACATTTAATAGCAAACAAATAACATTTATCTTTATACTTTTGCAAAAACAAAATCTTTCACATGAAACATAAATTTTATATCCTATTTGCTTTGCTATTTTTGATTGTTCTACCGTTTGGTGGTGGTTATGCCGGCAATAATACACATACCAAAAGTGTTTATAAGTTTACTATAAATGATATTGATGGCAAGCCAGTTCCTTTAAGTAATTATAAAGGCAAAGTGTTGGTTTTTGTAAATGTTGCTAGCCAATGTGGTTACACTCCTCAATATGAAAATTTAGAGGCTTTTTATAAAAAATATTCGTCCAAAGGTGTTGTTGTACTTGGCTTTCCTGCTAATAATTTTGGAGAACAAGAGCCGGGAAGTAATGCTGAAATAAAATCATTTTGCACATCAAAATATAATGTAACTTTTCCTATGTTTTCAAAAATATCTGTAACAGGAAACAACACACACCCTCTTTATTCATTTTTGTGCAAAAAATCAGAAAATGGTGTTTGTGATAATCATGTAAAATGGAATTTTCATAAAATTATTGTTGATAGAATGGGTAATGTGGTTACCGAGTTTGCTTCACGAACCAAACCATCAGATGATGTTTTTATAAAAACAATTGATGGTTTATTGGCTAAATAGTTGTGTTTGCTGTATTAAAAAAATATCCCAATTTTTATTATCGGATGTGTAGTTTTTTTTACAAACCGATATTTATTTTAAATTATCATCAACTTGCTGCTGTCGTCTATCAACGCCCCAATTCATAAAACACCCAACAAAAACAAATCGATTTGCGGTTAAGCCAATGGGCTCTCGGTTTTTACCATCATTTGAATATCGCCAACCAAACTCTTGTTTTGTGCCCAACACATTTGAAATACCCAATACCAAAACAGTGAAAGCTTTTCCTATATGGGTTAAATAATTTGCATTTATTCCTAAAGTACTATAAGGCTTAGTTTTATCTATCATAAAATTTTCAATAGTTTGATTGGGATTATAATAGGGTTTGCCACTTGCCCAATTGTAGGTTAAGCCATAGCCCAACATCTTTTTTGGAAAAAATTGTTTAAAAACGATATTAGCTGTATGGGTTGAGGCAAAATCGGGTTGTACCAACGATGGATAATATCCAAATTTTCGTTTGGTATCTAAATAGGAATAGCTTATCCAATAATCGCAGTTTTTTATTGTTTTTTTATCTCTTATAAAAAACTCTGCACCTTTTGAGTAACCGTTACCCCCGTTGCCAATATTTGTAGTATTAAAATTTTGGGCATAAACGCCGCTAGTGGTATTAATTGTTGTACCTGATTTTAAAGGCGTTAATATTAATGATTCATACTGTTTATAAAAAGCTTCCAATCTTATCGTTCTATCGTTTGCTACTTTTTGATAGTTCAATACAAAATGCGTTGCTTTTTCAAAATTAAGTTTTGGGTTGTACAGCAAAAATCTTCTATCGGGTTTTTGATAAAAATCACCATAAGCAAATGATACTTGTGCATTTTTTCCTGTTCTATAAGCCATTGAAAAACGAGGTGCTACATTTGATTTAGATAATATACTGCTATTCTCAAACCTTAATCCCGGCTTTATGACAAATTTATTATTTACATAAATTTCATCTTCAAAAAATACTGCTGAATAATTATCTCTATATTCATGTGTTGATGAAACACCCAAAGCCAAATTATTAAATAAATTATACTCCCAAGCCGATTGAAGTTCAGCACCAAACCTTAATGCCGATAAAACGCCAGTGTATTTTGTTATAAGTACTCTACCTTGATATAAACTTGCTTTTGATTGTATATTTGAGGTGGCGCCGCTCATTGAAGTATCGTTAAAAAACATCCCAAAATGAATATCATCAACATTATTACTTGTTGAAACACCTGCATTAATATTCCATTTTTCATTTAACATGCCCGTATAAGTCAAATTGGTATACGTAAAGTTGTTTTTTAATTCGAATAGTGATTTGAGGTGATTAACATCATTAATATCGGGTCGTTTTATTCCTAAATTACTACTATTGCCGTTGGCATAAAACTTAATAAACCCTTTTTTATTAATTCGTTTTCTGAAATTAACTTCAGCATTTGTGTTAATAGGGGTTTGGGTAAATTCAATATTTTGCTTAATTAATGAATAATAAGGCGATAAATTAAAATAACCTACGGAAATACCCATGCTCATTTTTTGAACATCCCACAATCTATTATGCCCCAATCCTACACCTACGGATGATAAACTAAGATTTGTTTCAGTATTGTCAGGTAAATCTTTTGTATCTAAAATTAATGCTGATGATAAACCTTGACCATATAAAGCCGAATAGCCACCACTACTAAACGATGTTCCTTTAAATAAAAATGGATTAAATTTTCCTCGTTGCGAAATATCGGGTACAGATGAGTTATACGGGTTTCGAACCAATAAACCATCAATATAAGTTTGGGTTTCTCTTCCTTCACCGCCTCTTACAAAAAGCCCTTCTTGGTTTCCTATTTGTTGTGCTCCTGGCAATGTTTTTAATGCTCCTGTTACATCCCCTGCCGAACCTGCTGTTGTTACAATATCTAAAGCTGAAAAAATAGTTGCTCTTTTTTTATCGCCGGCATCAAAACTTCCTGCGGTAATGCTAACAGCTTTTAGCTCATTTGTTTTCTCTTTTAGCTTAATTTCAATTATTTTTATTTGTTTGTCTAATACCAATTTTTGTTCAAAAGGTAAAAACCCAACAAAAGTTGCTACCAATATTTGTTCCCCCTGTTCTGATGATTCAAAACTAAATTTGCCATCGGCGCTTGATGTTGTGCCATCATAACTATTCTTTATTGAAATACTCACACCCACCATTGGCTGCTTTCCATCTGACACAATACCTTTAATTTGTGTTTGAGAAAAGGCTGCTGTTGAAAATAAAACCCCCATTAAAAGGAATACTTTTTTCATAATTTTTTTTTGCAAATATACTTTTCTTGTCAACAAATGGATTAAATTTTTTATGGTGGTAGTGTTAGCCATTTTTGTTTCACGTGAAACAAAACACCACAACACCGCAAGAAGTTCCACGTGGAACAAAAAAAACAAAGCGCCCTATTCATCAAAACACTACCTTTGTGTTTTAACACCAAATATATGTTCAACAAATATGATGTAATAGTTGCTGGTGGCGGCCATGCAGGCTGTGAGGCGGCGGCGGCGGCGGCAAATATGGGCAGCAAAGTTCTGCTTATCACAATGAACATGCAAACAATAGCTCAAATGAGCTGTAACCCAGCAATGGGGGGCGTTGCAAAAGGTCAGATTGTAAGAGAAATTGATGCCATGGGCGGATACAGTGGAATTGTTTCTGACAAAAGCATGATTCAGTTTAGAATGCTTAACAGATCAAAAGGGCCGGCAATGTGGAGCCCAAGAACCCAAAATGATAGAATGATGTTTGCCGCTGAGTGGAGAAAGTTATTGGAAGAAACACCTAATGTTGATTTTTTTCAAGATACTGTTGTAGAATTAATTTTAGAAAAAGGTGTTTTAAAGGGTGTAAAAACAAGTATGGGTTCTGAAATTTATGCCGATGCTGTGGTTTTAACCAGTGGGACGTTTTTAAATGGCATTATTCATATTGGTGAAAAACAATTTGGTGGTGGAAGAATATCTGAAAAAGCAGCAACCGGGCTAACCGAACAATTGGTTTCGTTGGGGTTTAATAGTGATAGGCTAAAAACTGGAACGCCGCCACGAATAGATGGGCGTTCGTTAGATTATTCAAAAATGGAAGTTGAGTTGGGCGATGATGAAATTGTTGGTTTTTCGTACGCCAATATTAAAAAACCAGCAGCAGCACAACAAAGGTGTTGCTGGATGACTTATACCAATGAAACTGTTCATAATATTTTAAAAACTGGTTTTGATAGGTCGCCCATGTATGCAGGCCGAATAGATGGAGTTGGCCCAAGATATTGCCCAAGCATTGAAGACAAAATAAATAGATTTGCTGAACGAGATAGGCATCAATTATTTGTAGAACCCGAAGGCTGGAATACCGAAGAAATGTACATCAACGGCTTTTCAACTTCTTTACCTGAAGATGTTCAATACAAAGCCCTTCAACAAGTACCCGGTTTTAAAAATGTAAAGTTTTTTAGGCCTGGGTATGCCATTGAATATGATTATTTTCCACCCACTCAGCTTACCAACACATTAGAAACCAAAATTGTTAAAAATCTTTTTTTTGCAGGGCAAATAAACGGTACAACCGGATACGAAGAAGCGGCTTGCCAAGGATTGATGGCAGGTATTAATGCTCACTTAAATGTGGAAGGAAAACCAAGCTTTGTTTTGCAACGCAACGAAGCTTATATTGGCGTTTTGATAGATGATTTAATCACAAAAGGAACTAAAGAACCTTACCGAATGTTCACTTCAAGAGCAGAGTATAGAATGATTTTGCGCCAAGATAATGCCGATATAAGATTAACTGAAAGAAGTTTTAATATTGGTTTGGCATCAAAAGAAAGAATGATTGGGGTGCAGAAAAAAATTAAATCTACTAATGAAATTATTCATCATCTAAAAACAAATAGCTTAGAACCTGAAGAAATTAATGCTGTGTTCATACAAAAAAACACAGCCGAAATTAATCAGCGACAAAAAATGCATCAACTTGTTTTACGACCACAAATTGGCATAACCGATATTATTTGTACCACATCACAAAAACAATTTTTTGAAAATTATAACCCTGAAGAAATTGAACAAGCCGAAATTCAAATAAAGTATGAAACATACATTGCTAAAGAATTAGAGTTGGTAGAAAAAATGCAGCGGTTAGAAGATGTAATTATTCCAGATAGTTTTGATTATCATAAATTAAAATCGTTATCAGCCGAAGCACGGGAAAAGCTTACCGCATTAAAACCAACAACGCTTGGTTTAGCAAGCCGTATAAGCGGTATAACACCTTCGGACATTTCAGTACTAATGGTTTTTATGGGTAGATAATTATACTGATTGAACTAAAAAATGTTTGCTTTGGTATTATTCCCACTTAAATGTTTTAATAGCAACGGCATAAACCACAATGCCCCATATCAACATAATCATTAATTGAAATTTGATATCCCACAAATTCAATCCTTCAAAGGCAACCTTACGCATAGCATCATTCATATAAGTTAATGGCAATGCTTTGCTTATTGGTTGTAACCATTTTGGAAAAACATCAGTTGAAAAAAATGTGCCTGCCAATAAAAACTGTGGTAGTGTTATAATGTTTGCTAATGGTGGAATAGATGATTCGCTTTTTGCTAAGCCGCTAATTATAAAACCAAAGCCCATGAAAACAATCAAACCAAAGGCACACAAAAACAACATTTCAAAAAATGTAACTATTCCGTTTATTAAAGTAAAATGAAAAAAGAACTTACCAATTAAAATAATAATAGCAGCAGCAATAAGTTGAAAAACCAATCTACTTATCATTTCACCTATTATAATATTTGTTTTTGAAACAGGTGTGGCAAAAAATCGTTTTATCACCAATGTTTGCCTTAAACTAAAAAAAACAAATGCTGCCCCAAAAACACCAGCACTCAACATTGAAAAACCTATTTGACCAGGTAAAATAAAATCAATAGTTTGATAAACACGGGCTTGAACTGGTGGTGGTGTAACTATAGAAGCGTATTGTGGTAGATTTTTATAAGATTGCTCGGATATTTTGCTGATAACTTCCTTTACCACACTTTTAAACAATTGCCCATTTTGAATGGAAACTGTTGAGGTTTGAATAACCACATTATACATTGCACTGCTATCTTTTGATTTATTAATAGTAACCACCGCATCTAAATTGCCTTTTAATAAAGCTGAATCAATTCTGCCCTGTGTTCCTGTATGAATAATGGTATTTGAATCGGTTGACATCCAACCATAAATTGGGTTGGCGGTATCAGATTGGGCAGTAAAAGCAATATCAAAATGATAATTACTTCGTCCGCCAATAAATCCAAAAACTAAAATAAAAATAATTGGAAATGCCAAACTAAAAATAATTGCCGATGGGCTACGCAACATACTTTGTAAACTAGCCTTGGTAATAGCTAAAGTTGCCCTTACAGAATAATCAAAATTCATATTATAAAAATATATAATTTAATACTAATAAACATTTTACCCACAAATGTAGTATTTACTAATAATAGATTGCGTTTGTTTTGTTATAGAAATTATATTTGCAACAGAAAAAGTTATTGGGTTATTGGTTACCATGTTATTTGCAAAAGCCCTTTCCTTAATAACTCAATAACGAATAACTTAACAACAAAAGTCATGGAAAATATTCAACAACAAATTGAAGCTTTAATTTTTGCAGCTGAAGCCCCTTTAACTGTAGCTGATATACAAGAATGCTTAAGTAAGCGCTTTGGTTTATTTGTTGCCGATACTGATGTACAACAAATTTTGGGTGATTTAATAACCAAATATAAACCTGACACTTTCGCTATAGAAATTAAAGAAATATCTGGTGGTTATCAGTTTTTTACCAAAGCCTATTATTATGAAACAGTATCGGTTTTAATGAAAGATAAAAACATTAAACGATTAACAACCGCAGCTATGGAAACCTTAGCTATCATTGCTTATAAGCAACCCATTAGCAAAGGAGAGATTGAACAAATACGTGGTGTTAGTGTTGATTATTCTATTCAAAAATTATTAGAGAAAGAATTAATTATACCGGCAGGCCGAAGTGAAGGCTTGGGTAAGCCGATGCAATATGCTACATCACAACAATTTATGGATTATTTCGGTATTAGCTCAGTAGGTGATTTACCTAAATTAAAAGATATTCAACCAATTGATGAAACATCAAGTTCAGGTACGCCTGTAGAGCAATTAAATTAACCCTTACAAATTGTAATAAATGAAAATAGGTTTATTTTTTGGTTCGTTTAATCCTATTCATGTTGGGCATTTAATTATTGCTAATTATTTAGCTGAATATACTGATATGAAACAGATTTGGTTTATTGTTTCTCCACAAAATCCATTTAAAGAAAAAGAAAGTTTACTCAATGAATATCATCGTTTAGATTTAGTAAATACTGCTATTGAAGGCAATAATAAACTGAAATCATCTGATAATGAATTTAAATTACCCAAACCCAGTTATACTATTGATACATTACAATATCTAAAAGAAAAATATCCTAAAAAACAATTTTGTTTAATTATGGTTAGTGATAATGTAACTTCATTTCATAAATGGAAAAACTATGAAACGATTTTAAATCAATATCCCATTTATGTTTATAAACGCAATGGCGATGAGCATTTAGCTTTACAAAATAAATATCCACAAATCAATTTTTTAGATGTGCCTTTATTAGATGTAAGCTCATCATTGATTAGAAAAATGATTCGTGAAAAAAAATCAGTACGTTATTTATTACCCGAAAATGTGCATGAACAAGTAATGAAAAGTGGCTATTACAAATCATAAAACTTAATAAAACTTAATACCAGCATTACTTTCAGCGTTTACCAACAAAATGTTAATTACAGTGTGATAATAACGTGTTTTTGAATGTGTGTAAATAGTGTGTGTTTAAAAGTAAAAAGTTATACCTGTTAATAACCCATTTACCCACTTTTTTATAGCAACAACCGACACACTTTGTGGATTAAAAACATAAGAAGTTATTCACTCTTTGGTTTACCAACACCTAGTTAATAAAACAACAAAATTCAATAAAATAAAGGCTTTTCAATGTTGGTAGTGATGTGAATAACATACCAAAAATAAGGATAACTAGATAAGCAAGTGAAATAAAAAATAGTTTCAAACTAATCCAC
>JBEANU010000293.1:0-3350 GCA_041165265.1 Bacteroidota bacterium
GGTGCTGAAACCAAAACTTTTTTTGCACCAGCTTGAATATGTTTTTCAGCAGAAGCCTTATTGGTAAATAATCCTGTGCTTTCCAATACTACATCAATCTCTAAATTTTTCCATGGTAAAAGTTCAGGTTGTTTTTCATTTAAAATTAAAATTGATTTTCCGTTTACAATTAAATGATGTTCATCAAATGATACTTCGCCATCAAATGTATGCTGTGCTGAATCATATTTGAATAAATGAGCTAATGTTTTGGTATCAGTTAAATCATTGATGGCTACTACATTAAGATTATTTTTTTTCAAGATTGTTCTTAATGATAATCTTCCAATTCTACCAAAACCATTAATTGCTATGTTAGTTTTTTTGTTCATGTTTTTTTTGTGTTCAATAGTTTAAATTGAGTAACGCTGCAAAAGTAATTTTATGTTTAAAATATTTCAATGCTTTTGTTAGCTTTTGTTTTACTGTTTTTAAGGGTTGTAGTAGCACTACACAAAGCAAGTAGATATTTCAATAATGTAAATAGTATGGCATAAAATAATGATTTATTTTTATTTTATTGTTTAGATAGCAAAGTTGAGACGGCACTTATAAAAACATTCAACAATCGAAAGATTTTTATGTTTGAATTTTAACTAATAAAAATTATTATGAACGTAAAATTATTTTAATTGGTAATGTTACTATTATAAGATAATAATTTCCTTGCTAATAAATTGTTTTCATTTACAACATTAAGTTCTACTTTTGTTTTCTTCTCAACCAAAAAATTAATATGCCTAAAGTAGATAGACGAAAAGACGCCTTAGATTATCATTCAAAAGGTCGTCCAGGAAAAATAGAAGTTATACCAACCAAAGAAACCAAAACACAACGTGACTTATCATTGGCCTACTCACCTGGTGTTGCTGAGCCATGTAAAGAAATTGCAAAGGATATTGAAAATGTTTATAAATACACAGCTAAAGGAAATTTGGTAGCCGTAATCAGCAACGGAACAGCCGTTTTAGGATTGGGGGATATTGGCCCTGCAGCTGGTAAACCTGTGATGGAAGGTAAAGGGTTGTTGTTTAAAATATTTGCTGATATTGATGTATTTGATATTGAGTTAGATACTAAAAATGTAGATGAATTTGTTCGTACCGTTAAAATTTTAGAACCCACTTTTGGTGGTGTGAATTTAGAAGATATTAAAGCACCTGAATGTTTTGAAATTGAAACCCGATTAAAAAAAGAATTGAATATTCCGGTAATGCATGATGATCAGCATGGTACAGCAATCATTTCATCAGCCGGTTTATTAAATGCTTTAGAAGTAGTAAATAAAAAAATTGGGGAAGCTAAAATTGTGGTTTTAGGTGCTGGTGCTTCAGCAATTAGTTGTACAAAATTATATGTTTCATTAGGTGCAAAAAAAGAAAATATTGTGATGTTTGATAGCAAAGGTGCTATCACGGCTGATAGAAAAGATTTAGATAAATATAAAATTCAGTTTGCTACTAAAAGAAAAGTAGCCAATTTAGAAGCAGCACTAAAAGGTGCAGATGTTTTTTTAGGATTATCAAAAGGAAATACAGTAACGCCAAAAATGCTGAAAGGCATGGCTAAAAATCCTATTGTATTTGCATTAGCTAATCCTGACCCTGAAATTAGCCCTGAAGAGGCTATAAAAGCCCGACCTGATGTGGTGATGGCAACAGGAAGAAGCGATTACGCTAATCAAGTAAATAATGTGTTGGGCTTTCCGTATATTTTTCGTGGCGCCTTAGATGTACGAGCAACTGAAATAAATGAAGCCATGAAACTAGCAGCAGTTAGGGCTTTGGCTGATTTAGCAAAACTGCAAGTGCCTGATTTGGTGAACATTGCCTACAATGAAAAAAATATAACATTTGGTAAAAACTATATCATACCAAAACCTGTTGACCCACGATTGTTGGCAACAGTGGCACCTGCTGTAGCAAAAGCCGCTATGAAGAGTGGAGTTGCTAAAAACCCGATAAAAGATTTTGCAGCTTATGAAAATCAACTATCACTTAGATTAGGTCAAAATGACCAACTGATGCGTTTAATTGGCAATAAAGCCAAACGTAATCCGCAACGAATTGTAATGGCTGATGCTGATAATATTAAAATATTAAAAGCTGCTCAAATTGTGTTTGATGAAGGAATTGCTATTCCAATTTTATTAGGAAATAAACAAAAAATAAAAGATACGCTAAAAGCTAATGAACTTCATTTGAATAAATCAATTCAAATTATTGATCCAGCAGAAAACTCAGAAGATAAGCGCCGAACTGAGTTTGGCGAATTATTCTTCGAGAAACGAATGCGCAAAGGATTCAATTTATACGAAGCTAAAAAAGCCATGAAGGATAGAAATTATTTTGGTGCCATGATGGTTGAAACTGAGGCTGCCGATGCTTTAATTAGTGGTTTAACACGTAAATATTCTGATGCTATAAAACCTGCCTTGCAAGTAATTGGTACGCACCCAAAAGTTGCTAAAATTGCAGGAATGTATATTTTAATAACTAAAAAAGGACCATTGTTTTTTGCCGATACATCTATTCAAGCTAATCCTTCAGTAAACGATTTGGTTGAAATTGCTGAACTTACTTCAAAAGCTGTAAATGCTTTTAATATTAAACCAAGAATAGCATTTTTAAGCTACAGTAATTTTGGAAGTGCTGGCGGCGAAGATGCTGTAAAAATGCAAAAAGCAGCCGCAATACTAAAACAAAATAACCCTGAAATGATTGTAGATGGCGAAGTGCAAGCCAATATTGCTTTCAATCAAGAAATATTAAAAGATAATTATCCTTTCAGTGATTTGGCAAAAGGCGATGGCCCTAATGTTTTAATTTTTCCATCTTTATCAGCAGGAAATATTGCTTATAATTTATTGGCAACTTTAGGGCAAGGCATGGAATCAATAGGGCCTTTAGTGTTAGGCTTAAATAAACCTGTGCATGTTTTACATTTAGGAAGTACAGTTCGTGAAATAGTGAATATGGTTACTATTGCAGCGGTTGATGCCCAACATCGCAAACGTGATAGAAGTTAAATTCAAAACAAATTAGATGTATAATCCATTCTCGGTTTTATGCAGTTTTTTGCCACGGCAATCACGTTTGGCGCAGGAGGAAATAATAATAATTAAAAATAAAAGTAAGATAAATGTATATTTCATTAAATGAATAATTGTTGTTGACGTTACGAAGCTAAATTTTAAACTTATGCAACAGCTTATTATTATCATTAAGTACAAATACCAAATTCTGATAAATTAAAATTGAATAACTAAAATCACGTAAAGTTTTGTCAGCATTTTTTCTAATATTTTTTTT